>JAZQVM010000046.1:0-2868 GCA_045631845.1 Eubacteriales bacterium
CCCCCGTCAAACTATCCAGATAACAGGACGCCAAACGCCCCAAACCACCGTTGCCCAAACCGGCATCGGGATCTAAATCGTAAAGCGTTTCAATATCAAAACCCTGCCCCTTGAGAACATCACGAAAATCATCCTCTACCCCTAAATTATAGAGGTTATTGCGCAACGAAGTGCCCACCAAAAACTCCATGGACATATAATAAACCTGCTTGCGCCCCTTGTCCTTGTACGAATCTTTGTACTCCTTGCGCTTCTTGGCCAGCATCTCACGCAATAGCGTGCATACCACCTTATACGCCTGCTTCTCGGTCGTCTCCGACAGATTGCAGGAAAATAACCGAATCGATGTTTCATTAATCTTGCTAAGTAATTCTGCCTTGTTCTTGTGCATAGTGCTATGGATCTCCTTTTAATTCAATTGCTCGTAAAGCGCCATATATTCCGCCGCCGGCACCTTCCACGACAGGTCAGCCGTCATGCCGTTACGCATCACTTTCTCCCATGCGGTCGGATCGCCGCCGTATACCGACAAAGCCCGCCGCAACGCATCCAGCATATCCTCTCCGTTAAAACTCTGGAAGGTAAAACCAAACCCCTCTCCCGTCTGCGGATTAAAGGGTATTACCGTATCCTTTAGCCCGCCCGTTTCATGCACCACGGGAACGGTACCGTACCGCATCGCAATCAACTGCGACAACCCGCACGGCTCACTCTTGGACGGCATCAAATACAGGTCACTGGCCGCATAAATCTGCGACGCCAACGCCCCCGAAAAACAAAGATTAAGCGAAAATTTATCGGTATGCCGATCGGCAATGCCTTTGAGCCTTGCCTCATATTCGGCATCCCCCGTGCCCAGAATCACCAACTGAATATCCCAGTTCATCAATTCCTCAGCCACGGCGCATAAAATATCCAGCCCTTTATGGGAAACCAGTCGTGTCACCATGCCAACCATGGCCACATCCGCCCGCACCGGCAATCCCAACTGCTTCTGCAACTGCGCCTTGCATACAGCCTTGCCCGCTACATCTTCCGCCGTATAATTGGCCGGTATCGCCTTGTCGGCTGCCGGATCATTCCCCACCGTGTCAATGCCGTTAACAATACCGTGTATCTTAAAGGAATGTTCATCAATCACAGGAGAAAGCCCATGCGCAAAATACGGATAGCGAATCTCCTGCGCATAGGTACGGGAAACGGTAGTCAAGGCATCACAGGTCAAAATCGCACCTTTCATGAAATTCAGGCTTCCCTTATAGGTCAGCGTGTTCTCATAATCTCCGGACAAGCCTAACCCATCCCCCAAGAAATAGGGATGCGCCCAGCCTTGATATTCAATATTATGAATGGTAAATACCGTCTTAGCCTGCCCCAACGACTCCTGATAAAAAGCATGCAGGAAAATGGGCAATACCGCCGTCTGCCAATCGTTGCAGTGAATGATATCGGGTTGCTCTCTCAGATAAATCAGCGCATCCAATATGGCCTTGGAAAAGAAAGCAAAGCGCTCTCCATCATCATTATGCCCGTAAATCCCGCCTTCACGCTTAAAGTACTGCTCATTATCCAGCAAATACACACGCAAATTCGGCCGCTCGGTCTGCACCTGATATAACCCAACATATTGATGCCGCCAGGATAAGTCCGTATAGAAATATCCAATAAAATCCGCCGCAATCGACGTATTGTCCTTTATTTTGCCATAATAGGGCAAAAAAATCAAGACCTCATTATCCGCATAATCGGATAAAGCAGCAGGAAGGGCCTGAGCGACATCGCCCAGGCCTCCCGTTTTGATATACGGAGCAGCTTCACTGGCTGCAAATACGATTTTCATACCGTTTCTCCCTTTTTGACAATCACCGGATGCGCCGGCGTTCCGATCAGAGTCGCCCCATCGGTCACCGTCACATTCTTGTCAAGAATCACACATTCCAATTTGGCATTCTTCCCGATCCGCGCCCCCTGCATAATAATGCTGGACCGAACCTCTGCCCCCTTGGCAATGGTGACGTCACGGAAGATAATGCTGTCTGTCGCCGTACCGTACATGGCACAGCCGTCGGCGATGATACAATCCGATACCTTAGAACCCTCGCCGTAATAGGTAGGAATCTCATCCCTTACCTTAGTATATATCGGATATTCGTTGTTGAAAAGCCCCTTTCGCACATTTTCTTGCAAAAGTGCCATATTATTGGCATAATAACTGCGTGTATCCTCGTTCCGAAGCACAACTCCGTCAAACGGATATACCGCCAGTTTCAAGGCGTTATCATTGAATTTGCGTTGCAGATAATCCCTCTCCAGATGCGCCAACCCCTTGGTGTGGGATTCCTCAATCGCCTCCACCAACCGCTCACGGCTGATGATAAACATACCCATACCAATCTGCGTGTCGGCACGCCAGTAGGTGTCGATCATCATTTCGGTCACCTTTCCCCGCTTGTTCGCCTTCACAATGAGCGGATGCTTCTTCTTGGTCTTATCCTTGCCCGAAGTCGTCAGAATGGTCACATCGCTGCCAAGCTCAATATGCTGCTTAATGGCAGGCCGAAAATCAATGTTACATAACACCGTCGAATCGCAAACCACCACATAATCATAATTGGGGTTATTGATGAAATGAACAGCCGAATGTAACGCTTCCAGCTTCCCCTTGTAAATGCCCGTGTTCCCGCTGGCAAAGAAGTCGGATCGTAGCCATGTCGTTCTGTGAGCCAAGGAGTTGTGTTCTTCTCTTGTCTTCCTAAGACCGCTTGGCCTCCGACTTCATAATCATAATTGGGGTTATTGATGAAATGAACAGCCGAATGTAACGCTTCCAGCTTCCCCTTGTAAATGCCCGTGTTCCCGCTGGCAAAG
>JAZQVM010000047.1:0-22593 GCA_045631845.1 Eubacteriales bacterium
AAATTGAGATATCAATATAACATCTCTTGTTAAATTCTCTGCGTACATGGAGCGTATATATGTTTCGTCCTCTTTATTTGTAACATTTTCGCTCCTTAAATAGTCATATACAATGTTAGCCAAAACATAGCTTGGCTGAAAATTGTCCATGTTTATTGCATGTGTAACGCTTTCTCTATTATCGACATATGAATACAATACATCCTTAATAAAAACAAACTTTGACGCATTCTTATAAATGTGCAAACTTTGTATCAAATCCTCGCCCACTCTAATGTTGCTATAGGCGCCTGGATCAAATCCAACAAGCAACTCTGTTTTGACACATTTTCTGCACATGGAGTTATAGGAACCGTCAGATAAGACCTTCCGATATAGTTGGCTCTTATCCTGAATTGTCAGGTTTTCTTTATCCGCACAGATGTTATATGTTTTCCCTTCAGATATTCTTTGAAGACCAAAAACAATGCAATCAGGGAATTGGTGCAACAGTATTTTTTCATTAATTATTTGTAGAGCATTACAGTTAATATAATCGTCAGCATCCAAGAAAATACAATAATCTCCTTTTGCCTCCGACACCAAAACACTTCTTGCCATTATGGCTCCCTGGTTCTTTTGATGAACAACTCGAATGTGTGAATTTTCCTTAGAATAGTGATCACATACTGCGCCGCTACCATCTTGTGAACCATCATCAACTATTACGATTTCATAATCCGAATAATCCTGAGCAAGCACCGAATCAATGCATGTGTTTAAATGCTTTTTTGCATTATAGACAGGAATACACACACTAAATCTCATTTTCTGTTCCTCCTGTTGACTACAACAGAAATTATTCTGTAGAGACAATATTGTATAATAAAGTACTATCTATAGATAGTGTCCCTATTTAGAGAGACATTCTCTGGTTTAATAACAACATTGTCTTTTTGTTGAACTATAATGCAGAGAAAAGCCAAAACCATTGTCACTGAGATATAACCAACTCTAAGGAACTGAAAGGTTTGAATAAAAAACAAATAGATAAAAAATGGAATATAGTTCAGGATTTTTGGTTTTCTTTGATTTACCAAAATATGTCTACGGCGGAACAAATAAAACAAATTGCAAAAAAAGAAAATAACCACTATCAATCCAACAATACCCAAACAGACATAAGTTTCCAAAAAAGCATTGTGCGGAACTGACTCAATCCCTGCCTTAATATTTGGATATTGTAGGCCAACACCAAACAACCACTTATCCGGATGATTACTCATATAACCCATATAACCTGCAAAAATATCAGCTCGCCCGGTCGTTAGATCGCCATTCTCAAAGCGGAACTGAATATTCTGATAGACATTCGTAAATGAAAACAGGATAAACGCCGCAACGACCAACAGCGCAATGCCTATGCCGGAAAAAACATTCTTCGAATGTGCTATCAAATACCAAAAATAGAACACAACGATCAAAACGGCATAGCAGATAACAAAAGTCTTGGAAATGGTAAGTGCCCCGATAAAAGAGCAGTATATAATAACCGGTATCGCAATCTTTTTAGATATCTGTTTCTGATTCAATAATACCAATGCAATCGCTACCGCCATAAGCGCCAAAAACGCCATACCGTTGGCGTTGATCGACATCGCTATGCTTGTCACCGTTTCATCAACAATATCTGTTTGTCCGATACGAAAGCTATCGCCCAAAATCGCAGCAATGGAGCCGAAGCCACGAACGGTATAGATGAAGATATCAGTGGCCAGAATAACAAAGAATCCCAAATAATGCTTCAATACCTTACATGGGTCATAATCATTTACCAAATAAATAGTAGCCACTACGACAATCAGAAGGATGAACATGGACATATTAACAAAAACTTTAAAATTTTGATATGCATCTCGGAAATGCGTCATCTCTGCAATAATAATGGCAACTGCAGAAAGAAAGCATCCAGCATAAAACTTTCTTGTTCCATGCAAAAAAGCAATAACAGTAAATACAAGAATAGGAATAGTAACTGAAAGCGTACTGGCAAAACAAATAGTAGAACAAATAGTAAATGCTGCCGCACGCTCCACGTCAAAATACAAGATAATAAACAACCATATTGCCGTATAAACAATAAGGGGGACGGACATACCGACAAGATCTTTTGCAACAATAAGTGCAAAAAAGATACCCAAGGTTACAAAATACAGCAGGTCATCTCGGCTTATTCCTTTTGGTTTTTCATTTTTCATTTGCGCAATTGTCATATGTATTTCACCATTTTCAGGTATTCATTTTCATATTCTCGAGCGATTTTATTTGAATCAAAATTCTGCACATAATGCGAAGCGGCCGATGATAATTTTTCCCAGAGATCAGCATCCGTTGCGAATTGTATCATGGCATCGGCGAGGGCATTGGCATCCCCGCTTTGCACTAAAATCCCGTTATCGGTTACCAATTCCGGCACACCGCCTACCGCAGTTGCCGCAACGGGAAGACCGGTTGCCATAGCCTCTAATATAACCATGGGGCAGGCTTCCGAGTGCGAGGAAAGCACAAGGGCATTTCCTTGCTTTAGAAGGCCAGGTATATCTTCCACATTTCCCAGGAACTCCACAACATCCGCAAGACCGAGAGTTTTCACAAGGTCTTTCATTTCGCAGATCAAGTTGCCGTCACCCGCCAAGCGAAGACGAGCGGTTGGAATCTGTTCATGCACTTTTGCAAACGCACGCAACAATAGGGCATGATTTTTAACCGGATTAAACCGACCAACATGCAAAAATATAAACGTGGCATCTTTTTTCGGAGGCTTAGAGAGCGAATAGTTTTTCATTTCAATAGGATTATACACGCAACCAACTTGGCTATCCGGCAAGGAAAATCTTTGTTTTGTCTGGCTTGCTGTCATTGCAGAGCAGCCGATCATGCGTAAATTTTTCTGCCTGGATTTTAAGCGCACCATGATCTCGGCCTTTTTATTTTTCATCCGAAACGGATCGCCGTGAATGGTCGCCACTAATGGGCAACGGTTAAGCAAACTCCACAAGAAACTGTAGGTATAATCCAAATGTTCATGCACAAGATCGGGCTTAAACTCCTTGAGTTTCCGACTTAATTTCAAATAACCTTTCACGGTAAAACTGGTAGGTATACTCAGGCATTCATAGTTCAAGCCGGATTGTTTCAAAAAGTCTAATATTTGATTTTCTTTTTCTTGTCCCAGAACAAAAAATTTTATCTCGAACCGTTCGGTATCGATATAGGAAGCGAGCCGGGCCGCCATGGTTTCTCCGCCGCCGATATTCATTGACTGCGAAACAATAGCCAATCTGATTTTTTTCATGCGCCCACCTCCCTATCATTGTCCTATATCTTTTAGTTTGCTAATTCCTTAATATATTCTTCCCACTTGGCGTAGATCACATTAGGCGCCAAAGGCTCTGCAATTTTTCTTGCCTCTTGCCCCAATGCCTGTGCATTTTCTGGAGAGACCAACAATTCCTCCAATGCCTGCTTCAAACGATCCATATCCCCCACAGGAACCAACAGCCCGTTTTTTCCATGCTCAATCAGAAATTTGGGGCCGCCGCATGGACAATCGGTAGAAATGCAAGGCAAGCCCAGCGCCATGGCCTCCATTAAGGCGTTAGGCATTCCCTCATAATCGGAGGACAGGACAAATATTCCTGCTTTTTCCAATTGTTCCGGCATGTTCTCCACGTAGCCGGCAAATTCAATTCGATTATCCAATCCAAGTTCCAAAGCCTTGGCTTTAAGTAATTGCTCCTGCGGACCTTTTCCATAGATCACCAAACGATATTCCGGATATTGATTGGCAACTGAAGCAAAGGCATCTATTAACAATGAAAAATTCTTCTGTTCTGTCAGACGTCCGGCGCCTACAATGGTTTTTTCACGTTTTCCGTCATATGGAGAACGTATAAAAGCAGGATTTATCGAATTAGGGATCACTTTGCCCTGCTTGATTTTCCCTTCATACCATTTCATGGCATCAGCCGTTTGGAATACCCAGCCGTCGGCCTTTTGCGCCAACAATCTCAATAGTAATTTTTTTGTTTTAGCATATGAGGCCGGATCACAACGCTCTGCGGCAATAACCGGCACTTTGATCATAGATTTTAAGCTCAATAACAAGATCGTGGTGATAGGAAGCATCACGACAAAAGCATCACTATGCCCCTTTTTTATGTAACGACGAAGGTGGACATAGCGCAACCAATTACAAAGCAACTTTTTTTTATGTTCCTTACCGGTGACAAGTGGGTGCACAGCAACATCATCGCGTAGTCCATAGGTGTTTTCGGTTTCCGCCATAGTAAGCATGGTAACCTTATGCTTTCTCTCTGTCAATTCATTAGCAAGATTGCAGGCCACTCTCTCGGCACCGCCTCCTGAAATACTTCCTATGAAAATCGTTATATTTATATTATCACTACCTTAATTTAGATTTAAATTTCAAAATTTATATCTTTTTAGGAAGATTAATCCACTCACCAAAGGTATAGTCCCATTCTTTGGGTTCAAAGGGCTTCATGCCGCTCCAATGGGAAAAGGTAAGTTCCCCGAAATAAATCGCACCATCAACTTCATAAAAATCGACGCGAACATGCGGGATTCTTGCTGATAATTTCTCGGCCAGTTCACACATTTTATCAAAAGCAATCGGTTTTTGGGGTGGCGTAATCGCATTAGGATGACCATTTGTAAAATCCAAATGATTAAATTCCATGTCATAGAAATCGAAGCAGGTTTCACCCTCACCATATCTATTTGTAGCAATAAATAATGCCTTGGGCGTGCCATTAAAACAAAAAATCTTGTAATCTTTTAAGTCTTTGGACGTGGGATCTTCCATATACCGTTCTGCAATAATTCTTGGTTTTACATTTTTGTAGGGCCATTCACGATCAACGGTGTACGGGTTTCTTTTCAAAGCCACATTGAACTCTTTTTGCGCTTGTTCTTTATTGAACTGCGATTTATCTTTTACAATCACAAGGCCGCCGCTATCATGTGTACATTTGAGTACAAATTGATTGGGAAGCTGATCAAAATCGATATCTTCAAATTGATCCCACACACCAAGCGTTGGAATGATATGTTCTTCCCCAATGATATCGGCAACATATTTTTTGGCTTCGCATTTATCCACCATGGTTGTATAAAGCGGATTACGATCATAGACCTTAAGCCACTGCAATTTTTGATTAAAGGTTTTAGGATTTTTCCAATCCATGGGATACCCTGCTCTTTTTTTAAAACGATAGGATATCCACATTTTTGTCGGAATCAGTCCAACTATTTTTTTCCCAAATTCTTTTATTGCCTGATTCATAAATAAACCCTCTAATTCAAATTCATTTAAAAAGCGACTCAATAGCCTGTTCCCATGCCAACGCAACCGCATCGGCACTATACTTCTCTGAAATGCCACGATTGTTGTTGCTGCATATATCCCGCAACTCCGGCGAATCAAGCAACTGGCAAATGGCCTCATCCATCGCCTTTACATCGCCGACCGGAACAACTCTTCCGTTTTCCTTCCCGATAAGCTCCTTGGCAATACCGGTGGCAAAATCAGTAGATACAACAGGCAATCCTAAAGACATGGCTTCCGCTAATGCGTTAGGAAATCCCTCATAATTTGAGGACATGACAAACAACGAGGCATCATGAATGGAAGCATGCAAGTCACTCCTAGCCCCCATAAGCCGAATATACGCATTCGCCTTGTGAGTAGCAATCTGGCTTTCCAATGCCGCTCTTTCCGGACCTTCACCATAGATTTCTAAGCAAAAGTTGGGGTGTGATTTATGTACGGAAATGAAACTGTCAATCAACAAGGGGAAGTTTTTTTGCTTATCCAATCTACCTACGGCTACCAGTGCCGGCCGCCGCTGATCGGCATTTGGACAAGGATAATCGTATTTGGACACAGGGTTGGGGATGATCTGTTTGTGTTTAACATTGGAAAAATAATCAAATACACCTTTACCCTGACACACAAACAAGTCTGCCTTTTTATAGACAAGTTTCATCAATCGCCGCACCGCAGCGTTTTGCACAGTGGGGTCGTTGCGCTCGGAGCAGATCAAGCGAACCTTGACGCCCAACAATTTCAACACCCACATCATAATGCAGGTTTGACGCATAAATGCGATGACTACATCGGGTTTATATTTTTTTATATCTTTTTTGATATGGGAGATACCACGGAAGAAAAACCTTGCCTGATCCCAATACGCCAGCAACCGATTATTGCGACGAATATGAATATTCATGCCGGACAGGGTAATATCTTCTGTTAGCGGATAAAAGCTCTCTGATTGAATCAACTGGCTAATATGTACCGAATGTCCTTTTTTAGAAAACTGATTAGCCAGAATAGAAATGACTCGCTCCGAGCCTCCGCTTCCCATTCTGGGAATAAAAAACAAAATTCTCATAGATCAATCAGCCTTTTTACTGCTTGCGCGGAAAAGTTTGCGATACAAATAGCCCGCCATCTTTTCAGGCAATATATAGAATCCTAACTGAATGGCAAGAACATACACATAGTCAACAAAGCTGGAATAGCCCATTTTGTGAGCGCCCCAAAAAATACGCAGATCGGAACGGACATTGCGCCAGCTTTTTTTCCGTTTTACTCGGGTGTCGCCACAGCGGAACTTAATCAGCGGTTGATCCAAGTTGATACATTTACAGTTATGGAACAGAATTTTCGAGAAAAGCTCCACGTCCTGCGAACGGCGCATAGTGGAATAACTGCCATGCGCCTCGATTACCGATTTTCGATACATTACAGAAGAATGATTAAAGGCGTTACGACGTTTGCCATAACGGTACAGTTCCTCCGGTGTATGAGGCATGATTTTTACGGCAATGATCTCATCGGGATCGTTGTTGAATTCATACATATCGGTACCAACAATCACAAGATCCTTATCCGCCTCAAATGCTTTTAATTGACATTCACACCGATTAGGAAGCGAAATATCATCCGAGTCCAGACGAGCAACCAAATCGTTTTTGCAGGCAGACAAGCCCGCGCGAAGCGCCGCTCCGAGTCCCACATTTTCTTTCAATGCAACGATATTAAAAAAATCATATTGCTTTGTATATTCCTCTAAAACACTATCCAAAGCATCATTAAGCGGGCCATCTTTTACAATGACGTAATCATTGGTAAGCACCGACTGTGCCAACATACTTTCAATGCTGGCACGCAAAAAAGAAGGATCTTCTTTTTCATATACAGTTGTTAATACGCTATAATTTTCCACGTTAACGAACCTCTGTTAACCAATGGCGATATCCTTCATGTCGGCCGGTTACAACATCCAGATACAGCCGATGCAGTTTTTCCGTAATTTCACCTGCGGAAGCATTCCCAATCGGATATCGATCCACTGAAAAAATAGGGGTAATTTCCATAGCAGAGCCACACAGGAATGCCTCATCGCACAGATAAAGCTCGGTTCTATCGACCGACCGTTCTTCCACCTGTAATCCGAGCTCATTTTTTGCCAACCGGATCAAGGTGTCCCGTGTGATGCTTTCCAATACACTGTCCGTAAGCATCGGTGTAATCAAGACGCCATTCTTCACCAAAAACAGGCAGGAACCGGGGCCTTCTGCAACCTTCCGCTCGCGATTCAGGAAAATTGTGGTATCGTAACCATTGCGTAATGCCTCTCGCTGAGCCATGCGACTATTGATATAATTTGCACCGCACTTAATGCGGGGCGAGAGTGAATTATCATGGATTCGTTCCCAGGAACTGATGCAACAATGCAACCCCTTCTTATTGTACTCGGGGTTTGTTTTTTTCTTAGGGATCGGTGCGACAAACATATTGACCGGACCTTCGGATCCCCAGGAGCCAAAACCATCGACGAAAAGAGTTTGCCGTACTGCTATATCTTCCTCATACTCATTCGCCACAATAACATCAATAAATGCTTTCTGAAGCTCATCGATCGTGAATCGGTCCTCCATTTGGAGCAAACGAAGCGATTGTTTTAACCTTTTAAAATGATCAAAAAGCCGAAACGCAAAGAGTTGTCGGCTTTCCTCATTCCAGTAACATCTAATTCCTTCAAATACATTCAGACCAAATTGAAAAGAAGGGGTTAGAACATTCATTTTTGCATCATTCACCGGAACGATCTTACCATCCAACCAAATAAACCTATTTTGTACATCGGTTTTCATTTAGTTATAATCTCCTTCTCCATAGCGCCAACGGGCTGTTCTGTACTTAACCCGAAAGAAGCGTTATTCTTTTTCATATTCTCCTCGGTTTCGCTGATATCGCTCATCGAAAAGACTCTTCCAACTGTTAGAAACAGGATTTTAACATCATAAATCAATCCGAATTTTTTTACGTTATCTATGTAGATATTATCGTAATAAACCTTTTCGTCCCATGATAATTCGTTTCGTCCTGTAACCTGCGCTAAACCTGTAATCCCAGGGAGAACGCTGAATCTACGCTTATAGGCATCATTCAATGAATCATATTCGGGGAAATGTCCCACGACGGGAGAACGAGGACCGACAAAAGCCATATCGCCGCGAATAATATTGATCAACTGAGGCAATTCGTCCAAACTGGTTTTTCTTAAAAATTTTCCGACACGGGTAATTCGAGGGTCACCGGCAAAACTATATACACCTGTCCCCATATTTTGCGCTCCGGGTATCATGGTTCTAAATTTGTACATATTGTATGGCTTTCCGTTTTTTCCAAGCCTTTTTTGTCTGAAAAAAACGCCACCCTTTGAATCCAACATTACTGCAATTGAGATAACTGCAAAGACAGGGAAAAGAACAACCAGTGCAACTATCGCAAGTAAGCACCCTAAAGCACGCTTAACAAACGGATACATAAAACACCTCGTATGGTTTTATCGTTTCGATTGAATTATATCAACAATTTCTTCTACTTTTTGCTCAATTAACTCTTTATTTTTCGCATAATCTTTTTCGTTTAATTGAGGGATTGTTTGCTCAAATGCCCGAATTTCTTTCATTCTTTCTGCAAAGATGAGTTCTAAATCCTTTTCGAGCTCAACATTGCAGAAGCTTCTGGATAAAATAGAGCGCGTAGACCCCAAACGATAATGCTCTATCATAATTTTTTCAGCAGGAAGCAAACCACCACCAACGCGAGCAATTCCACCAAAACCAAACGGAATACCTTTTGCCTTAAATTTATTACAAAGCATTTCCACGGTCCCGTTAGTCAATAACTCGAACATAAAAGTAAGATTGTAGCTTAAATGCAAATCATTTAAACCAATATGTATTTCATCAAAGCCACCTTGCTCCAAAACCTCATCAACACAGGTAACGGCTTCCTTAGTTTCTAATAAAAGAGTTGTCTTTGCGCGGCCGGCAACAGCATTTAAAAATGACTGCACATCTTCTACGCTTTTCCACATGGGAAGCATAATGACGTCCGCGCCCGCCGCAATTACCTGCTCAATCTCTTCGGCAGAATGTTCGTTCCAAGGATTTACACGAACCAACAATTCAGACTGATCCACTACTTTAGAAAGACGGCGCACATCATCTACCGTATGTTGGGATTTGATACAATCCCGACCTTTCTGGCGCTCCTCTTTTCCTTCCTTTTCCAGATCAACCCAAATACGCTCTACACCATTCTCTTGAGCAGTTTTTGCGACCATTTCATTATTCGTAATATACATAAGTTTCAACGACATTGTATCTATTCCCTTATTATTTTTTTAGCCTAAATAGTGATATCTACCGAGAAATTATGCTTGGTTCAATCTCTTAAATTAAATTGCAATCCGACATACTCTAACTCTGAGGTAAATTCATTTAATTCCGCTTCATTAATACGTTGTACCCGCTCAATTCGGTTTCGAACTCGCTCTGACTCACCAAAAACTGCAGAAACCCATCGAACAATCCACATTATCGGCAACAACCCTGCACACCTTTGCAATATCGAATACCGTTTTTTCATTTCACCCAAAGGCATAAAAAAAGCAGAAAACAATTCCACTAAGCGCCCTTTTTTCGCACTTCCGTGCTTCTCACTGATTCTTGCTGCAACAGCAGTCTTATGCTTTTTTAAGGTACCATATGATCCGCTTTCAAATGTTCTCAGGGTTAAGAACTCTGTTATCTCAGTCGGAGCAGAATTTTCGAACCAATATTGCAATGTGGCGAGAATATTGTCAAAGAAACGCTCAATTTTCAATACTCTCAATTCGCTTCGAATGTATTTCATATTTAAATCGGGATATCGGGTGAGCATCACCCAAATATCGATAAAATGCCGGAGCCCTATACCGCCTTCACGATAATGCTTTGCCAAATGCACAATCTCAAATAGGAACATATCTTCCGTAGCCATTTCATAACCATAGGGCTGACTCATCTGACACTTTGCACGACTCCATGCATTTCTGAAATACTCATAATAATCGCTATCGTACGATGGCACTAGTCGAGTATGAATCTCTAGATAAATAAAAGGGGGGTTTTGGTAAACGGTAACATGGTCTGAATCTTTTGTTTTTTCACAGCCCAGTTGTTCCAAAATATCACGTACTAAACCCAGTTGTTCCTCCCGAATTAAAATATCCATATCACTCATAACTCTCATTTCAGTTTTGGGATATAGATGTTTTAATAACAACCCTTTTAACGGAAGCCAATCAACCTTTGCCGCCAAAAACCGCTTACAAATAGCAGAAAACATATTAAATTGATTCTGCTCTACTAAGACAGCTCGCATGGTACCTTGGGCAAACGACTGTACTTGGGGGCAATGCAAATTTGAATTTTGTATCCCGTAATATATTAGCGGTATAATCTGGTGACGTTTGCTTATTCGAAGAATCTGCTCCCAGTCCACTGTTTCCGATATTTCTGCTTTTTCATTCGTTAATGCACTTTTGATTAAGGAAAGAACGTCCATATATGTTTTATTCATAACTATTCTCCCCTCAATAAATAATAGGACATTGGACCAATAAATAGCTCCTATGTACTGCAATAACACAAGGAAACGGTTTACTGAAAATTTTTACGTGGCAATAATCTTAATCATATATTTTTATGCATGATATCTATGGTATAAGGAACCTGTTTTTATATATCCAAATCACAAAATACTAATAATCATTATTATGGGTGCCGCACTTAGAAACGCTACGGCACCCTTATATACTTGCCTTTACATTGCGCATGGACTGTGTCCAAAGACACGCCATGTCAATCGTCCTTTGGTTTACCTAATGCCTCAATGACTTGCTGTTTGAGAGATTGTTCATCCGGATAAAACTCCATGAAATCCGCGCCAATCTCCGATTTTCCTTCGATGGTTCGGATTCCGTCCCAACGATAAAGGGCCATTTTATCCATTAGCTTTTCGAGCTGGTTGACCGAACGGTCAGTCACCATATACTCGGCCAATTTGGCGACCGAGTTGACCGAGAAGGCCTCGTCCCGTTCCATATAGCGGCGGGTCTGCTCAATCAGCGCCTCGATATACTGGCGTTGGCGTTCCATTCGGCCTAAGTTGGTACCGTCGCCCACGCCTTGGCGGGAACGGACATAGGTCAACGCCTGTTCGCCTTTGAGGGTGACCTTTTCCCCTTGAACCAAGGTATCGTCGATGCCCGAAAAATCATCCAGCACCGTAACCTCTACCCCGCCGATCATATCGTTGAACTGAGCCACGGCATCCATGGTCAACGAGATATAATGGTCAACCTTAACGCCGTACAGCAGTTCGGAAACGGCGTCGGCCGTATTGTTACAACTGACCTCTTCCCCGTTGCCGTAGGCATGGGCCAGGGCGAGTTGCATGGTTCTGGTATCCACCTTCTGACCGGCCACGCCCAGTACATGGACGGGGGTCATGGTATCGCGGTTGAGATGGATAGCAGACCAACTTTCATTGGCATCATCCAACACCAGCAGCACCAAAAAATCAGCCTGCTGATCGTTGGTATACCCATCGGTGTCTTGCGGGGCATCAAAACTGTCCAAGCCCATAATCAAAATGGTACGCAGTTCATCACGCAAGACATAGTCTTTTCCGTTATAATCAATTACCGTTTGATGACTGTATCCGCCATCTTCGGGGAATAGGCCTTGTTGCCGCTCCCATATGTTCATGCCCAACAGCACGGCAGACACAACAAACACAGCGGCCAATAAAAAAGCCAGGTAGCGCAAAGGGTTCTTGCCGGAATCTTTTGCACCTCTCATTGGGATCTACCCCTTAACTTAGTTGGATTTTTTCTTCATCAAAACGACAACCACACCCAAAGCCACAGCCGAAACGGCCATCAGAGAAATGTAGAGGGTGAGGTTGGCATTGTCACCGGTCGAAGCGTTGTTCTCCTGCGTAGCATCGACAACGATAGCGAAGGGAGAAAGCTCGTCAATCGAGAATTTAATGGTTTCGGCATCGACAACCTGAGCGCTTTTGACAACGACCCAGCCGGCATCGGTCTTATGCAGCAGAGCGACGAAGTTCTTCAGATCAGCGGTCAGGTGAATGGTAACGGTGCCGTGATCGGCGTGCGAAACGCACTCTTCCTCGCTGATATCGAACAGCTGGCTAACGGCCAGATTCTTGGGCTCGATCTTCTTTTCGGTAGCAACCTTGGTCAGGTCGGACACCATCTTGGTCAGATCGGCATTGGCCTTAACCTCTTCATAAGCCTTTTCGATTTCCTGCTTAGCTTCGGCAGACAGATCGGTACGCTCCTCATAGGGAGTGATTTCCAGATCGTAATCACAGTGATCTTCCATTTTCACTTCGGTTTCGAATTTTTCGACAGTGGGTGCTTTGTCGAGCACAGGGCTCTTAACAAAGCCGGTGGCCATGACCGATACGCTCAGGGCCACGACCAGGATCAGGGACAAGATGCATGCAAGTACTTTTTTCATGGTGGTAGGTTCCTTTCTCAATAAAAAATAAATTTCATTATATTATACAAACCAACTTTCGCCAAAAGCGATCCATTGATCTGCAAAATCCCCGCCCATCTTCTTGCGGATGACAGCCTGCGCCTCATCCAATCGGGAGGCCCGATCGGTCAGGTTATGGCTATCCGATCCGAGAAAATGGATCGAGTGATTTTTCAAAAGTTTACAAGCCTTTCGCCGAGTACGGCAATCGGCAAAGCAGGGAGCATTGACCTGCATGAGAATACCCGCATCAAGCAGGCGAAGCCAGGTGCGCTTGGGCTGATCTTTCCAATATCGCTCGATATGCGCCAAGACCAATTGGCCGCCGCAGCTGTTGGCCAGTTCGACCACTTCCCGCAGGGTAAATTCGGTCCAGCGCCCCAAGGGCATTTCCAATAAAAGCAAAGGACTGTCCTGCATACGCAGGCGATGCAGACCTTTCAGACGGCGGATGCCGGCATAGTACCGCACCTCGGCGCCCAGTTTCACGGGCGGAAGATCGTCGCTCAGGCACGCATGCAGTTGGGTATAGGCAGCCTCGCGGCGGAGCAAAAACTCCTCAACCGACTCTTGCGAAGCGTGAAAGTGAGGGGTGGCTACTACCATATCGACCCGTTGCTTTTTCAGCAACGCCAAGACGGCCAGACTTTCCTCAACCGTTTGACACCCGTCATCCATGGCGGGCAGGACATGGCAGTGAAGATCAATCATTTTTCTTCTTGCGGCGGCCGTAGCCATAGCTGTAGCCGTATTCATAATCGTAATCGTGGTAATCGCCATAGGCGTCACGGCCGGTCTTAGCGTTGTTCATGACGCAACCGAGTACCTTGACGTTGGTCAAACTCAGTTGACGATAGCACTGCTCCAGTTCCCGTTTCTCGGTCTGGTCTTCCTTGACCACCACGATCATGCCGGTGATAAACTTCGAAATAGCCAAAGCATCGGATACGAGGTTGACGGGCGGCAGGTCCACGATAATATAATCAAACTTCTCGGACAGAGCGCGCAACAAATTTTCCATACGGCGGGAGCCCAACAGTTCCGAAGGATTGGGGGGCAGTTCACCCGCGGGGATCACATACCAGTTGCTTAAGATGGGAGAGCGGAAAATGCTCAGATCCATCGCTTCCTGTTCCATTAACAGATTGGTAAGACCGGGAGCGGCCGGCAGTTCCATTTTCTTGGCGATACTGGGCACACGCAGGTCCCCGTCGATCAACAGTACGCGTTTGCCGCTTTCAGCCAATACATAGGATAGGTTGATAGCGGTGGTACTTTTACCCTCGCCGCGGTTGGAACTGGTCATACCGATAATGGGGCACTGGATCTCGGCCGGTATGGTAAAGGAAAGATTGGTACGCAACAATTTATACTGTTCTTTTGCGGTAAATTCCAGATGCTCATGCAAGGTACGGCGAACCTCAGCGGCGAAACCGGCCTTCTTGCGTTTATTCTTTGTAGCCATATTCATTCACCCGCCTTATCAACCTTTAGATTTATACTTATATCCGTAATGACTCTCATGAGTGCCCATGGCCGGGATCTTAGCCAAGATGGGATACGGATAGGTATTGATCAGATATTCTTCATCATGGATCCGATCGTCCAGAATGGCGATCAGCGCCAGAACCATGACCGAGGCAAGCAACCCTAACAGGAAGCCGATGGCGGTATAATTGGTAATACTGGGCGATACTTTTCTTAGACTGACGACCGCCGAGTCAACCACTTCCATGCTGCTGCCCTCGATGATTTCGGAAATACGGCGGGGCAATACCTCGGCGATGGCGTTGGCAATCTTTTCGGCTTCATACGGATCGGGAGCCGTGACCTTGACTCGCATGATCTCGGTTTCATCCACGGCACCCGCCTCAATCATAGAAGCAATGGCACCGGCCGAGTAATCGACGCCGGCTTTATCCGCGACGGCTTCCAGAGTGGTTCGGTTGTTGAGCAGAACCGTATAGGTTTTCACCAGATTCTGCGCCGCCATGATCTGCGAGGAGGAGATGCTGAAGCTGGCACCGCCGACCGACACGCCGTTATTGACATAGAGCATGACCGACGAGGAGTACATCGGCGCTACGACAAAGGAGGCATAACTAAAGCCGATGACAGCGCCCATCAGAGCCACCAAGATGATAGCCCACAAGCGGCGAAGCAAAAGCTTTACGATATGCATCAAGTCCACGGTATACACGTCTTTTGTTTTGTTTGCTGAACTTTCCATGTATGGAATCTCCCTTAATTTCGGGTAAATTTTTTGATTTGTATGGAATATGCCCATACTACAGATACATTATAGCACTTACTTTGGGCAAAATCAACACAAAAAATTTGGATTGTTATGGAAATTCGTTCTTTGGCCTGCCCTTGATGGGATAATTTATAGTAAATGATTGACAATAGATGAAGAAAAATCTATAATTAAAGTAATATTTTATTTGGAGTTTTCATTATGAAAAAGGTCGATCCGGTCATACTTAAGGAAACCAAATATTTGGCGGTTTGGGTCGGGGTGCTCAGTTTGCTGATGCAGGCCGTTTTTCTGATTTTGCGCCGCTGGGACTATACGGTGCTGCTTGGCAACCTGCTGGGCGGTGCGGCGGCGCTGGGCAATTTCTTTTTGATGGGGCTGGCGGTACAAAAGGCGCTGGGTAAGGATGAGAAGGGCGCCAAAAGCGCCATGAAGGTATCGCAGGCCTACCGCACCTTGCTGGTGCTGGTGCTGGTGATTGTGGGCATCGTTCTGCCTTGGTTCCACACCGTAACGGTCATTCTCCCCATCTTCTTCCCCCGTATCGGGATTGCTTTTCGGCCGTTGTTTGATAAGCGTGGAGGTGATCGAACTGAAAAATAAAAGATTTAACTTCTTAGATGCCGTTTATCTGGCGATGGTCTTTCTGCCTTTGTTGGCGGGCATACTGCTCAAAGTTCTGACTAAACCACTCTCGGACGGGATCAACATCACAGGCGCTCAGGTCTATTTTACCATCCCTCTCCCCCTGCAGGATCTGCCTATCACCGAGTCGCAGATCAATTCATGGCTGGTTATTCTTATGGTGTTGGGGTTGTGCCTATTCTTAACCCGGGGACTCAAAACCCGTGACATTTCGGTTCGCCAACATCTGGCTGAATGGCTGGTGGAGCAGGCCGATAAGCTGACGCATAATAATATGGGCTCGTATTTCGTGGGCTACTCGGCCTTTATTGCCGCCATTTTGGGGTTATCGGCCTTTTCGAGTTTGCTCTCGTTGGTGGGCTTGTTCCCGCCGACTTCGGACATCAACGTGACGGCCGGCTGGGCGGTATTGGTTTTCATTTTAATTACCTATTATAAAGCCAAGTGCGGTCCGATTCGGTATCTGAAAAGTTTTGCCGAGCCCGTTCCGCTGCTGGCCCCGCTCAATATTATCAGCGAGGTGGCCACTCCCCTGTCGATGGCCTTCCGTCATTACGGCAACGTACTGTCGGGCACGGTCATTTCGGTACTGTTGGGTACGGCCTTGCAGGGGCTGTCCAAGATGGTGCTGGGGTGGTTGCCGGGGGTCTTCGGCGAGATTCCTTTTTTACAGATCGGTATCCCCGGTGTGCTCTCCCTTTACTTTGATGTTTTCAGTGGGCTGTTGCAGGCATACATTTTTGCGATGCTGACCATGATGTATGTATCGGGCGGTTTCCCGCTGGACGAATATTTAGCCAAAAAGAACAAAAAGAAACTAAAAAAATCTTAACACTTGGAGGAAAAGAATTATGTTGGAAATTGCGATTGGTATTATTTTGGGTTGCTGTGCGCTGGGCGCCGGTTGCGCCATGATCGCCGGTATCGGACCGGGTGTTGGTGAAGGTAACGCCGTAGCCAAGGCTTGCGAAGCCATCGGCCGCCAGCCCGAGTGCAAGAGCGATGTGACCAGCACCATGCTCATGGGCTGTGCCATTGCTGAGACCACCGGTTTGTACGCTTTGGTTATTGCCATTTTGCTCATCTTTGTAGCCCCCAATCTGTTGGTGAACATTCTGACCAGCGCCATTGGCTGATAGGGAGAGAATTTCATGCAAAATTTAGATGTCATTTCTGTCAATCTTTGGCAGATCTTGATTTCTTTGGCAAACCTGCTTATTATGTTCCTCATCATTAAGAAGTTCCTTTACAAGCCGGTCAAGGCTACCCTTGCCAAGCGGCAGAGTGAACTGGACGAGCGCTATCAGTCTGCCGAGGCGGCCGAGCAGGAAGCCCGCCGTCATAAGGCCGATTGGGAGAGCAAAATGGCCGATGCGCAATCGCAGGCCGACCGCATGGTTGATCAAGCGACCGAGCAGGCCAAGTTCCGCTCGGATGCCATGATAGAAGAAGCCCGTCAAAAGGCCGAGGCGCTGGTGCAGATGGCGCAGACGCAGGCGCAGTTGGAGCGCCGCAAGGCACAAGACGGCATCAAGCGGGAGATCGTAGAGGTATCGGGTCTGCTTACCGAGAAGATGCTTGAGCGCGAGATCAATGCTGAGGATCACCGTCGGCTTATCGATTCCTTTATCGATCAGATAGGTGAATCGGATGAGTGAGGTAGCCAAGGAATATGGGGCGGCACTGTTTATGGTGGCCGCCGAAGCGGAGCAGACCGACGAGTTTGCCCAAGACTTGACCCTGATCGGGAAAACCTTTGAGGAGAATCCCGACTATATCACCCTGCTCTCCTCCCCCAACATTTCCATGACGGAACGGCTGGGGCAATTGGAGCAGGCCTTTAGCGGGGCGGTGGATGAAAAGGTTTTGGCCTTTTTGCAACTGCTTTGCCAAAAGGGGCATATTTACGATTTTGAGGCGGCGGCGCAGGAGTATCGGGCGCTGTGGCAGACGGCGGCGCAGGTGTGCGATGCCGTGGTTACGAGTGCCGTGCCGCTGAGTGAAACCCAACAACAAAAACTTCTTCAGAAACTGGAGCAGGCTTTCGGCAAGACGGTGCATGCCGTTTACACGGTAGATCCCGCCGTGATGGGGGGACTCATCGTGGAGATGGACGGCAAGGTATTGGACGGGAGTTTGCGTGAGCGTTTGCGCGACATAAAGGATGTGATGCACAGATGAGCAGACCGGAAGAAATCAGTAATATTATAAAAGAACAAATTAAGAATTACCGTTCTCGCATGGAGATGAAGCAGACCGGCACCGTCATTCTGGTGGGTGACGGCATTGCCCGTGTATACGGGTTGCAGGACTGCATGGCCAGCGAACTGCTGGAGTTTGAGGACGGCAGTTTCGGCATGGCGCAAAATCTGGAAACCGACAGTGTTTCGGTAGCGCTCCTGTCCGACACCAATGCCATTCACGAAGGATCATTGGTTAAGCGTACCGGCAAGGTACTCTCGGTGCCAGTGGGCGAGGCGATGCTGGGGCGTGTAGTCAATGCCTTGGGCGAGCCGATCGACGGCAAGGGCCCGATTGTAACCGAGCAGACCCGCCCGATCGAGGCGGAAGCGCCCGGCATTATTGAGCGTAAGAGCGTTTCGGTGCCTTTGCAGACGGGCATCAAAGCCATTGACAGTATGATTCCCATTGGGCGTGGTCAGCGTGAGTTGATTATCGGCGACCGTCAGACAGGTAAGACCGAGATCGCTTTGGATACCATTATCAATCAGAAAAATTCCGATGTTATTTGCATCTATGTGGCCATCGGGCAGAAGAACAGTTCGGTGGTGCAGTTGGCCAACGAATTAACACGGGCGGGTGCGATGAGTTACACCATTATTGTATCGGCTTCGGCTTCCGAGTCGGCGCCTTTGCAGTACGTAGCGCCCTATTCGGGCTGTGCCATGGCCGAGTATTTCCGCGAGCAGGGCAAGGATGTGCTGATCGTTTACGACGATTTATCCAAGCACGCGGTGGCCTACCGTGCGCTTTCCCTGCTCATTCGCAGACCTCCCGGGCGTGAGGCCTATCCGGGTGACGTTTTCTATCTCCATTCCCGACTGCTCGAGCGGGCGGCTTGCGTAGCGCCCGAATACGGCGGGGGTTCGATCACGGCTCTGCCCATCATTGAAACGCAGGCGGGCGATGTGTCGGCCTATATTCCCACCAACGTCATTTCCATCACCGACGGACAGATTTTCTTGGAAACGGAACTGTTCCATGCGGGCGTGATGCCGGCGATCAATCCCGGTATTTCGGTTAGCCGTGTGGGCGGTTCGGCGCAGTTAAAGGGCATGAAGAAGGTAGCGGGTGAGCTCAAACTGCTCTACTCGCAGTACCGAGAACTCCAGTCCTTTGCCCAGTTCGGCAGTGATTTAGATGCCGATACCAAGGCGCGTCTGGCCTTGGGTGAGCGTATCGTAGAGGTGCTCAAGCAGGGGCGCAACACCCCGATTCGCGTGGGATGTCAGGTGGCGATTGTGTACGCCGTCATTCACGGGTATCTCAATGATGTTCCGGTATCGGGTGTTAAGGCTTATGAAAAAGACTTATATGAACTGTTGGAAAATCGGTACTCCGATTTCCTGACCCGTGTGGAGTCGGGATACTGGGAGGACGAGGATGTGGCTCGTCTGACCGATGCCCTGTCCCACATGGCGAGGTAAGGATATGGCCGACATCAAACAGTTACGCACCCGCATCAAGAGTGTGGATTCGACCTTGCATCTGACCAAGGCGATGGGGCTGGTGGCTTCCTCCAAGATCCGTCGGGCGACCGACAGTATGATTAAGGGTAAGCAGTACGCTCACGCCTTGTCGGACACGGTGGCGCTCCTTGGCGGGTACGAAGAATGTCGCAAGAGTCCCTACATGCAGGAGCGTGAGGGTGGGCGGATGCGATTGGTGGTGGTTGCGGGCGACCGAGGGTTGGCCGGCGGCTACAATGCCAACATTTTCCGCTTGATGCGGGAGTTTCCGAACGCCGAGGTCATTCCCGTTGGCAAGCGGGCGTGCGACCGTTATAAGGGTTCCCTTTCCTATGCCGAGAAGTTTACCTATGAGCAGGCTCGGGAGATAGCCGAGGAGGCTTGTCGGGGCTTTTGCGCAGGGGAATTTGACCGATTCGGCGTGGTGTGCAGTGAATATCATTCGCTCATGTCGCAAGAGGCACGGGTGGTATGGTTGTTACCTTTAGCTCGTACCGAGGCGAAGGCGTCCAACGCGATTTTTGAACCGGACGAGGTGACGGTACTCAATGCGATGATTCCCGAGTATGTGGCGGGGATGATTCTGTCCTGTGTCAAGGAGAGTTTTGCTTGCGAGGTGGCGGCACGGCGTGTGGCGATGGACAGTGCGGGCAAGAACGCACAGGAGATGATTGATCGGCTTGGGCTGGAGTATAATCGAGCCCGTCAAGGCGCCATTACGCAGGAGATTACCGAGATCGTGGCCGGCAGCGGCTTAGAATAAGGAGAGAAAGTATGTCGAAAACAATGGGACGGGTTTCCCAAGTTATGGGGCCGGTCGTTGACGTTTTATTTGAAGAAGGCACATTGCCTGCCATATATCAGGCGCTTACCATGCCGATTGGCGAGAGGACGTTGACCGTTGAGGTGGCGCAGCACATCGGAGATAATGTGGTGCGTTGCATTGCCATGTCCTCGACCGACGGATTGCAGCGCGGCACAGCGGTGACCGATACCGGTCATCCCATTTCCGTGCCCGTGGGGCGGGATACCTTAGGGCGCATTTTCAATGTGCTGGGCGATACGGTGGACAATCAGCCCTTTGAGTCGGATGCGAAGCGGATGAACATTCACCGTGCCGCGCCTGCTTACAGTGAGCTGGCCACTTCGACCGAGATTCTGGAAACGGGTATTAAGGTTATTGACCTGATCTGCCCCTATTCCAAGGGCGGTAAGATCGGCCTGTTCGGCGGTGCGGGCGTTGGTAAGACGGTGTTGATCATGGAGTTGATTAACAACGTAGCCAAGCGGCACGGCGGGCTTTCGGTCTTTACGGGTGTGGGTGAGCGTACCCGTGAGGGCAACGATTTGTATAACGAGATGCGGGAGTCGGGCGTATTGTCCAACACCACGTTGGTATACGGGCAGATGAACGAGCCGCCCGGAGCGAGAATGCGGGTGGCGTTGTCGGGGCTTACGATGGCCGAGTATTTCCGTGATGAGGAGAAGCAGGACGTTCTGCTGTTCATTGATAACATTTTCCGTTTCACGCAGGCGGGTAGTGAGGTTTCCGCCCTTTTAGGGCGTATGCCCAGTGCCGTTGGCTATCAGCCGACGCTGGCCAATGAGATGGGTACGCTACAGGAGCGCATTACCTCGACCAAGAACGGTTCGATCACCTCCATTCAGGCGGTATATGTGCCGGCCGATGACCTGACCGACCCAGCTCCCGCCACCACCTTTGCGCACTTAGATGCTACCACGGTACTTTCCCGTAGCATTGCTTCGCAGGGCATCTATCCGGCGGTAGATCCGCTGGAGTCGACCAGCCGTATCCTCTCCCCCGATATTTTGGGCGAGGAACATTATACGGTGGCGCGTGAGGTACAGCGTATTTTGCAGAGATATGTGGAGTTGATGGACATCATTGCCATCATGGGTATGGATGAGTTGTCGGATGAGGATAAATTGCTGGTGGGGCGTGCCCGTAAGATTCAGCGGTTCCTCTCTCAGCCGTTTGATGTATCGGAGAAATTTACCGGTATCCCCGGTTGTTATGTGCCGCTGAGCGAGACCATTCGTGGCTTTAAGGAGATCATCGAGGGCAAGCATGACGATCTGCCCGAGTCGGCCTTCCTGTTTGTGGGGACGATTGACGAGGCGGTGGAGAAGGCAAAGAAGGTGGCCAAATGACGCCCTTTATGCTGAAAATTTCGTCGCCTGAGGGGGACGTTTTCCACGGCGAAATTACCCGTTTATGCGTGCGGGGTACTGAGGGAGAGCTGGCTGTGATGGCGGGGCATATTCCCTTTGTGACTGCCGTGCGAGCGGGCGAATGCCGCATGGAGATGGAAGACGGCACGGTGCGCCGCGGGCATACCAACGGCGGGATGCTGACGGTGGGCAAAGAGAGTACAGTGCTGCTTTCGGGTTCTTTTCGTTTTGATAACTAACCAGGAGCACCTCGATTGAGGTGCTCTTTTTAAAATTTATTTTCATTCGACACGATTTGCTGTTGACAGAAAGGAAAAAGAGTGCTATAATAATTGAGCATTGGAGATACGAACGTGCCGGAGTGGCGGAATTGGCAGACGCCCGGGACTTAAAATCCCGTGGGCATTCGCCCGTGCCGGTTCGACCCCGGTCTCCGGCACCATCTTCAATCTTATATCGCGGAGTAGAGCAGTCTGGTAGCTCGTCGGGCTCATAACCCGGAGGTCGTTGGTTCAAATCCTTCTCCCGCAACCAAGTTTTGGTCTGGTAGTTCAGTTGGTTAGAATGCCTGCCTGTCACGCAGGAGGTCGCGGGTTCGAGTCCCGTCCAGACCGCCATTGTTTGCCTCGGTAGCTCAGTCGGTAGAGCAAAGGACTGAAAATCCTTGTGTCGGCGGTTCGATTCCGCCCTGAGGCACCATTTAATAACTTTCAAAACCTTTCTTATAAATTACCTAGTTTTCTAGGTTTTTTTTCTTTTTATAGTTTATTTTTTCTTTAATTAAATTTGTATTTAGTGTATAATTAATTA
>JAZQVM010000048.1:0-18033 GCA_045631845.1 Eubacteriales bacterium
CCGTCTCCGCCAAGGACTCCTTGAAGGTGTTATCCTTCAAGGAGTTTTCTCTTTTATCCCAACGCTGAACCTATTGCCATTGCACTTGCTTTCTTGCTCTCGCTATCGATGTGGCTATAAATGTTGGCGGTGGTTCCCATATCAGAGTGTCCAAGCCAATCCTGAATCATTTTCATCGGCACACCGTTTGCGAGAAAAAGCGATGCGCAACTGTGTCGCAGGTCGTGAAAGCGTACAGGTTTTAATCCCTTTTCTTTCAGCACCACTTTGAAATGGTCGGTCACGTAGTTTGGTTTTATCAGTTCACCGATTGCATCTACACAGATGTAGTCGGTGTATTTTTTGCAGTAGCCTCGGCGCATCACACGTTTCATTTCCTCTTGCTTTTCTTTTTCAGCAAGGAGAACTTCTTCCACCTGCGGTATCAGAGGCAGTGTGCGGTAGGAAGATTTTGTTTTCATAACGTCCATACCGACCACGCCTTTGTCATTTTGCACCACCTTGTGATTAACGCTGACCGTCTTATTTTCAAAATCTATCGCCGACCATTTCAGTCCAAGCACTTCACTACGGCGGAGTCCATAGTAAGCAGCAAGGAAGATTACAATGTGTATCGGATCGTTCACCGTTTTATCAAGCAACTCTTTCAGCTCAGTGGCGTTATAATACTTGCCGATGTACTGTTGCGCCTTCGGTCTGTCGGCTTGCTCAACGGGATTACTCGGTATCACTCTGCGCTTGACCGCCGACTTGAAAGCAAGATGCAACAGTGCGTGGTGGCGTTGAGCGGTGGTGCCTTTGAGTCCGTCATTACGAATGCGAATGTAATAATCATTTATTTCATCACCCGTATCCGTTGTCCTTCACCTGTTTCCTCACTTAAAGGCTACAATTGTAACCCTATTTGAAAAATTGTTTTTTGAGCTTTGAAATTGCCGCTTTTACTGACTTAATTACAGCAGGATGTGTACATCCTTCTCTTTGGGCAATTTCTTCGTAAGTAAGACCGTCAAAGTAATACATCACAAGCCTACGGCGCTGTATTTCAGGCAGAGCCGCTATTGCCCGCCGTAACTGCTCGTTTTGTATTTCCGTGAAAGCGGCAATCTCCACACTTTCAATATCCGCAATGGCTCTTGTATGTAAAGCCACTTCGGTCAACTCGCTATGCTCGATGTGCCTGTCCCATTCATTAAGAAAAGAAAGGTCATCCAACTCAAAGCGGTCCAGTTGGTCAAATACCGCCTTATCGATCTCCATACAAATCTGAACGCCTTGTCCATCTTTGAAAGAAACATAAAAATGCGGAGTATCCGTATCAATGCCTACGCTAAAAATTTCGTAGGGGTTTGTCCTTGTCCTTTCTGCGGCAAGGACGGGGATCTTTTTTCGGACGGTAAACATCCATTTATATTTTCCTCCTGTCAAGTGATTTTCAATTTAAAAATCACCGACAGGTGGATCATGACAGCCGACACTATATCGACACACATGAAAACAGACAAAGAGAGGCTGACCGTCACAACCACATTGAGCTATAACGATCGGGGAATTTTTATTTATACATTCAAACGCATAATACTTGCGTTTTTATTGATGCCTCCAATTGATACGGAAAATTACCGACCTCATAAATATCTCCTTAATACTAATATCCTGTGTTTTGTCAAAAAAGGCGAGCAGTTACCCAACTGAGTAATTGCTCGCCTTAACTCTTTTTACAACTTATCTTCGCTAATCATTTATTTAGCTCATGTGATACAGAAAATATAAAATAACTAATTCAAAACCTTTTTCAAGGAATCTTATATGTGGACTGACGCTAACGATAATGTCTGCATTATTTTCACATAAAGCCAACTCAACTGCGGCATCCGTTCAGAACGACGGACGAAACGGAGGAGCACCAAACCCGCCGTCGAGATGCCGCAGTTTTACAGATTATACTGTATTAGAATCGCAGATTAGTGCAACTTTCTGCGCTGTGTTGCTTGCTTGGTAGGAATACACTATGCGTTGTTTTCTCATTAATCCAAACAAATATTTACTGGGCTATCCTCAGTAAAGGGCACTTCGCCGTAGAGGGCACGGACAAAGCCGACCACGCTGTCCTCCATCATGGAATAGGCATTAACTACCGTTTGCGAGCGCTCAAAATACTGCTCGACAAAATAGGGACTGCCGAAGGATACGGTAACCGCCTTATCCCGTGGCACCCTCCATGCACCGGAGATAAACCGAGTCCGTTCAGCAGAAAAATCAATCGGACCTACCGGTCGGAAGGAGCGGCTATAAAAAGCATAAATAATCAAGTCACAATTCTTTGCATCCCGATCAAAGTTAACACCCGGCGTCGGTTTGGCTCCCGTCGGCAAGACCTGCAGATGGGTCACCTGCGCCCCGCGCTTCTCCAGTTCCTTTTCCAGCTGTTCCATGGCAGGCAAGGCTTGGGTATGGTTGACTGTTGAGCAAAGCAGCACCTTTTTCGGTGCCGATTTCAGCGGCAACAAGCCCGTCTCATTTTTCACCAACGTAATGGACTGCTCCCCTACCCGACGTCCCACATCCTTGACGTAGGCTTTTTCCTGCTCGGTCAGTTCGGGATAGGTATCATCGGCTGGAATATATTTATCCTTAATGGCTTGGATACGGGCAATAGCATCATCTAAGCGCGACATAGGGATCTCGCCACTTTCAATAGCCGCCACTACCGCATCAATATACGCATCGGTAGGCCACAAAATCAGGTCGCAACCGGCGGCAAAGCAGGCCACCTCCGCCTCGGTCTTGGTTTCAAAATACCCGTTAAAGCCGCCCATGTTTGTGGCATCCGAAACAACGACACCCTTAAATCCCATCTCGCCCTTGAGCAGGTCGGTCATCAGCTTTTTTGAAAGGGTAGCCGGCATCTTATCACCCGTATAGGCAGGCAGGGCAATATGCCCCGGCATAATCATGGACACGTCGGCGTCAATCATGGCTTGGAATACCCGTCCGTAGGTGGCTCTCCACTCATCCATCGGCAGGGAGTTTACGGTGGTGATCAAATGCTGATCCCGCCAGTCCACGCCATCGCCGGGGAAATGCTTAGCACAAGCGCCCAAGCCGTTGTCCTGCATCCCTTGAATGACGGCACGCAGTAGCGGTATAGCACGGTCGGCATCATCGGAAATGCCTCGCACATTCACCAAAGGATTACGCCAGTTGAGATTCAGGTCACAAACGGGCGAAAAGGTGGTGTTTGCCCCCGTGGTTTTGGCTTCCATAGCGGTAGCCTTGCCGTACTCATACGCCAGCTTTTCATCGTTGGCACAACCAAGGCTCATCATATACGGGAAAGGAGTTAATCCCTTAATCATCATACCGCAGCCGTTTTCAAAGTCGGACATGACCAGCGGACGCACCGCCATATTGTTGCGGTATTTGGTCACCGTTTCCCGCATAGCGGCTACACCGTCCTCGACCTCGGTAATAATTTGGGCGCCGATAAACACGCCGCCCACCGGCTCGTCAACAAACCGATCCTTGTTATGTAAAATAATGGCGGTCTGCGCCACTTTTTCCCGCAGAGAAAGGGTTGACAGGTCCATCTTTAACCCTCCTGCTCGGCCATATAGCGGCGCTTGAGGTCGTTAAGGATCTGCGGGTAGAGCTGGCAGGACATACCGCCGTCCACCATAATCTCGGCACCCGTGATATTCTTCGACTCATCCGAACCCAAGAACCACGCCGCATTGGCAATATCCTCAAAGTCCGAGATATCTCCGATCGGCGTTAAGGTACCGTTTACGATCTGCTTGTTGCCCATCTGCACCCAACGGTCGGTCTTGATGGTGCCGGGCAGAACCACGTTGGAGCGAATTCCATACGAACCCAAATCAATGGCCAACGCCTTGGACATAGAATTGATGCCACCTTTGGAGGTGGAATAGGCGGTGCGGTTGGGGATGGCACGGTAAGCGGTATTGGAAGAGATAAATACAATGGCACCCTTCCCCTGCTCCTTCATGCGCAGGGCGGCTTGGCGGATGATCATAAAGTTCCACACCAGATTGGTCTTGAACACACCGGCAAACTCCTCAATATCCACCGTCAGCGGATCGAGTCCTTTGGCGGGATCGGAGCCAAAGCCCATGTTGGCGGCATTGAGCACCACCGTTTCCACAAAACGACCCGTTTCGTCGATCTTCTGAAAGGTGTCGATGACCTCTTCCTCGGTTTCCTTGCACAGACCGAAGCCCATGGCAAACACGCCGTATTTCTTGGCCACCTCATCGGCCGCCGCCTGCGCACGCACCGCATCACGACTGGTAATAAATACATCATAGCCTTCTTTAGCAAAACGCTCGGCACAGGCCAGACCGCTACCCACGGTAGCGCCGGTTACAAATACTGCTTTTTTCATTTTCTTAACCTCAAAAATAAAATTTCGACTCAGGGGGACGGATATCGGTCAATGCACCGGTATAATGACGAAGCGTGTGGGGCTTATAGGGATGAGCCAAGCAGGCCTCCTCATCAATTTCGATTCCCAGACCCGGCTTATCGGGCACATCGATATAGCCGTCTTTATAGGTCAGCGCCTCGTCGGTCACATCGGCACGCCACGGCACGTCGGAATACATGATCTCCAGTATGGAGAAGTTGGGGGTGCAGGCCGCCAGTTGCAAGGTAGCGGCGTTGGCCACAGGACCCGACGGATTGTGCGGTGCGAAAGGAATGTAGTAGGTATCGGCTACCGCGGCAATCTTTTTCAGTTCCATGATACCGCCCGCATGGCTGATGTCGGGCTGGATATAGTCGGCCGCCCGCATTTCAAACAGATCGCGATACTGCTTGAGATTATACAGGCGTTCACCCGCCGAAATAGGCACGGGCGATTTATCCCGTACGGCCTTGAGGGCTTCCAGACTGTCGGGCGGGGTGGGCTCTTCAAACCACATGGGCTTGAACGGCTCCAACTCCTTGGCAATCTTAATGCCGGTCGGCACATTAAAGCGGCCGTGACCTTCGATGAGCAGGTCAACCTTCGGGCCTACTGCCTGCCGCACGGCATCCACGCAACGCAAGGCCACATCTAAATCGTGATTGGAAATCTCCAGATAAGATTTGCCAAACGGATCCCATTTCATGGCCGTCACGCCACGCTGAACGGCGATCTTGGCCTTCTCGCCAAACTCTTCGGGGGTTTTGGCGCCGGCAAACCAGCCGTTGACGTAGATGCGCACCTTATCGTTGGCCTTACCGCCCAATAATTGATATACCGGTACGCCCAGTGCTTTGCCCTTGATATCCCAAAGTGCCATTTCAACGGCCGACAAGGCGCTCATCAGCACGGGACCGCAGCGCCAATAAGAGTCACGGTACACATCGTGGGTGATACGCTCGATGTTATGCGGATCCAGTCCCGTGATGGCTTCCTTGATGTGCTCAACGGCACCCAGAAACGCCTTTTCCTTGTATTCGAGCGTACCCTCGCCTACACCGCTGATGCCCTCGTCGGTATACACCTTGACAAAGACCCAGTTGGTACGGAAGCAATCGACCACAAAGGTTTTAATGTCGGTAATTTTCATCAGTTTATCTCCGTTTCTTTATATACTGTCAGCACCTTTTTGTTCTGACAGGAAAATTCATTCGGATCGATCTCGTCCATCATACCCACATGGATGGGCACCGCAAGCTTAGCCTTACTGTCCTTGGCCAGGCGGGCGGCATCGGTCATGTTCATGTTATTGCCTACGCCGTTGATAGGCAGGAAGATCACGTCGATATTATCCGGCAAGGCGTTGAGCAATTTCCGGCTATATAACGTATCGCCCGTGATATAGACCGTCTTGCCCTCGGCTTCAATAAGCAATCCGATGGCGTAGGGGTCGCTATGCACGGCAGGCACCGCCGTAAATTTCACATCCCCTTGCGTCCATTCGGTACCCGAATCAAACAACACGTAGTTATGCTTTCCGCCAATCGCTCTGGCTTTCTGCCAACAGCCGTTGGGCGCCAACACCAAAAATCCTTTATCTTGCCTAAGATAACGTTCAGCCGATTCGGGATCGTAGTGATCGAGATGATCGTGGGTAAAGATCAGCACGTCCGGCTCGATGTCAAAAACACTCTCGTCAACGGGTATCCGTCTGGATTTGGAAGAATCGATTTTCCCTACCGAATCGGTCAGGTACGGATCGATTATGATTTTCAGTCCGCCCATCTGCAAATACAGTCCGGCTTGACCTAACCAAGTTACTTTCATACGCTTTTCCTCAAAAATAAACTTATTTAACCACATAACATTTGGTGGTTTGCGGCTCAAAGTGCACGGTGGTACCCTTGGGACCAATGGTAATGGTTTCGCCCGTGAAATGCTCCACAAAGGTCTGCTCCTGCGGGCGATACAGGGTAATATCTCCGCCCTGAATTGAATACACACACTCAAAAGAGGCGTTGGTGTAGATCACGGTAGGCTGATCGGCATACATAAAGATGTCGGCATACTCGTAAATCTTTCTGAGCACCTCGGTCGGAATAGGGGCAACGGCGCAGAAGGCATCAAAACTGCCGTCGGGACGGAACTTGAGTCCTACTGCCGGCTTGCCATTCTCCTTAAAGCGACCAAGAACCACATCCAGATTTTCTGCATAGAAGACGGGGCCTAACTGATGCCACTTGCTATAATCCTGTGTGGTAATATAATGACAATCGCCCGGTTTATTTTCATTGTTCAGGTCGAAACTTACTCCGCAAGCCTCAACCGTATTATCCGCCAACGCACAACGGTGCAATTTAATATCCGTTAACGCCTCCATCGCTACTTCCGAGAATCCCTCGTCGGTAATATAACCGGGAGCATGGGCAAAGAACAGGTTCTTACCCGCATCCCGAAGTTGTGCCACCTTATCCTTCAACTCCTCATCCGGCGCAAAAATGGTGGGGAAAAGGTAAAGCTTATACTTATCGGTTTCGGGATAGAGAAACAGGTCACGAGCCAAGCGCATATCCCACGGAGCGCCGGCATTATTCAGCGGCATGTTCTGGTGCTTAACCATAGGATAGCGGCTGGCCGTTTCCAGATAATAGGGCGAGCGCTGATCGACCACCTCAACGACTTCCGAAAGATTGGAGTTATCCATGGTCAACAGTTTGTTCTGCAAATCGTGAATGTCAGACAACTCCTGCATCAATACGGGATCGTCATAATAGCCCGAGAACATATCAAACCACCAATAGCCCATGCCCTTAGCTATGGAAATACCCGCCTCACGGCGCAGATACATCTTGGTCTGATCGGCACAGGTGAACTCCTCGGCATGCTCCAGTTCTTTGTTGTTACAATATTGAGCATCCCATCGGAAATCGTCTTCAAATGCATGCCCCTTCTCTTACTCAAGTCAACGTATTAAATAAATCTTCAAACAGCAAATCTCGATTCACATGATAGATATACTGAATCGGCCGATCTCCCTGCTGCACATACTTCCCTTCATCTGTCGGCATAGGCACAATCTCATGGCGATACTTCGCAAACCGTCCGCCATCGCACAACCAAGACACCGCCGTTACATCCCAAATCACACGAGTCCATGGCTTCCCTTTTGCGTAAGATTCCGCCTCCGTTACCGTTGAATGGATCAAGTAATCACATAATTCATTTTTACCACCGAGCCAGTATTTCAATTCACATTCACTAGTCCGAAACACATCCACTACGCCCACACATGGGAACATAACAACCGGTGCACCACTGCCAAACACGACCCGTGCGGCCGGATAATCCTGCTTCATGTTAAACTCGTCGATGTCCGTACGATGCAAGGCGCTACCGCCCAACCACACAATAACTACACGTTCCGCCATTGACGGATCCATAATCAACGCCGAAGCGATATTCGTAATGGCGCCAATTGCAACAACATATAGTGGATTTTGTGCAGAGTAATTATTTGATAATTCTATTAATTTTCTTGCTGCCTCCGAATCAACTGCCGTCTTCTCATCCGGAAGATATGCAGTCGATCCCCGATATGTAGGCACCTGCTCCCCCATCAAGTTCTGTAGTTTCAGAATCTCTTGATAGCTAAGCTCCATACCCTCAGCAGGCGTTTTTACACGAGAATTAAAAAAAGGAGCAGCAAGAAAGGCTAGAGCATGAATGTGCTTTTTTTTCCTTAAAAAATATGAGATAGCATATTGGTCATCTATTTCATTATAGGCATCGGTATCCAGTACAGCATCAACCTTGCCAGCCGGCGGAAGCAAATTCTTCAGATATTGTTCTTGTTTCATGATAATTCTCCTTTTTCTTTGTCTTGCTCACGCTATATGAAACATCCTGTATTCCTAATGATATCCACTAACACTAAGTCGATTAACTGGTTGGTTGTCAACCGCGCTTTCGTAATTTAAAGTAAATCCAATGTTTATTGTTCTCATACACCTTCTTACTTTATCTGAAACCGTAGGCGCGCAGATTTTCATAGCTGCGGCGCAAACAATCAAACGGATTCTCGCCGTTGCAGTCATCCTGCTCCACAAACATGACCTTCGTACCGCCGGCCTCGGCCTTTTCAAAGACGCGGTCGAAGTTAATATTGCCCTCGCCGATGACCTCCATGCGCTTGGCATAGCCGCAATCCTTGAGGTGGATCACCGGGATACGACCGGCAAGTTTCTCCAGCCACCGGGCTGGGTCACCGCCGCCAACCTGCACCCAATAGGTGTCCATGATAAAGCCCATCTCGTCAGGCGCAAAGCGCTCCATCAGATGCTCCATGATCACCTTGCCGTCGAGCTTCTTGAACTCCTGGTCATGGTTATGATACATGAAGTATTTGCCGCCGACCTTGATGTCCTTGGCCACGCGGAGGTAGTTGTTCCAGAAATTCTCCACGTTATGATCCGGCCGATCGTCCCAGCCGTAATAGCCGATACCGATGTTGGGGCAATCGAGAATCTTATGATCCTCAACCACCTGCGCCGTCTCGCCGATCAGGCGTTCGCGGTCGATATGGGTCACGTCGCAGACCAGGCCATTCTTGTCCAGCTCACCCTTAAGCCAGGCGGGGTCATACTTGCAGGTGCCCGAAATCTGCACGTGGCGATAGCCAATATCGGCCACCTTCTTTAAGGTCTCGGCCAGCGCCTCCGGGGTCTTGGTAAATTCACGAACGGTAAAAAACTGAGCTCCGATTTCCATAAATCGTTCCTCCATTTTTGTATTTATCCTTGGTTAGTATTATTTCCCTCAACACAAAGCCATCCTAAAATCAATTTATAACAGATCACATAAATCGAAAACATCAAAATTTTCAGTGTAAATCTTTTAATCAACAGTCAAGACAACCTTGCCGACGTTCTCGCCACGGTACAGAATGTCATGCGCCTCTTCGGCCTGCGTAATGGGCAGAACCTTATAAATAGTCGGTTTTACCAGCCCCTGCGCCACCTTAGGCCAAACGTTCTCCACCAGTTCCGCCAGGATCTGAGCCTTGACCTGCGGAGTGCGGGAGCGAAGCGTCGATCCAATGATACGAACGTTACGCACATAGATATTCTTCAGGTCAATCTCCGTTTTCTGTCCGGCCAGAGCCGCGATCATGATCCAGCGAGCGCCGTGTTTGAGATAATGGATACACTTACCCATGATCTCGCCACCCAGACAGTCGATCGCCACGTCTACGGGATGCCCCTCCTCAAGTTGTTGTTTGAGGACTTCCACGATATCCTGCGTACTGGTATCGACCACCACGTCGGCATTCAGATGAGCAACGGCATCGACAAATTCGGGGGCTCTTACCGTAGTAATCACACGCACGCCAAACGCCTTCGCCATCGGGATAATCACGCTGGCCAAGCCGCTGGCGCCGGCATTCATCAGCAAGGTATCTCCTTCTTGGATCTTGCCCTCAATGAACAGATTCAGATACGCCGTGGCAAACGCTTCGGGGATGGCTGCCGCCTCGATCATTGAACAGTTTTCGGGGACGGGCATGAGCATATCGTATTTGATATTGGCGTACTGGGCATAGCCACCGCCGCCAAGCAGGGCGCATACCTTATCGCCAATTTTCCAGTTGGATTTTTTTGCAACGTCCGCGCCCATAGACACAATAGTGCCGGCGATCTCCAGCCCCATCCAATCCGGGCAACCCGGCGGAGGCGGATAGTCGCCCTCACGCTGCATAAGATCGGCGCGATTAAGCGCGGCGGCTTCAATCTTTACCAAGCAATCTTCCGCCCCACAAATCGGATCGGGCACGTCATCCCAACGCAGGGAGCGATCGTCGTTTACTAAAATGGCTTTCATGGTATTTACCTCTTTTCCTTTATAACCTTATATCATTACGCAGGCTCTTCATAACCGTCAAGAGCGGTTGAGAAGGCGTCGAATAGATGTCGTGTTCCTGCGTGCTCAGGCTCATACAGCACCCTAATCTCATGCCTAATTTGCGATGCACGTCACATTCGGTCCCAACCGACAGGAACAGGAACGGCGCACCCAGCTCCTGCTTAAGCAAATGGGTAATCCGTAAATTTTCCAACTGCTCCTCCATAGTATCGGCACCGGTTACAATCTTGATAATATCCGCGCCGCGACGCTTTTGCTCCTTGGCGATTTCCAGCACACGCTCGGCCGGAGCAAATTTATACAGGTGCGAAGACATCAGCACCTCGGCGCCCTTATCATGCAATACCCGAATCAGCTCCTCCTGTTTGCGGATCGCCTCGGGATCGTCCGTCAGCTCCTCCTCGTGCTTACAATAAAGATCACCCATCACGTCAATGAGCGTATAGCCCATGTCGGCAAGCTCGAGCAAGCCTTGCGCTAATTCCTCGTCGGTTTTTCCGATGTTGTTCTGGGTTCGGTAATTGGTCACGTAGCTGGGTTTATCCTTGGTTTCACGCAACAGAGTCTGATATATCTCATGCGTTTGATATTCCGGCTTGAGAAACTGAATGGTGATGCCGAACGCCTCTGCGCCCTGATCCAAACCGTTGCGAATTTTACGTATTACTCCATTCGGCTCAGCATCCTGCACCATAACGGTCAGCATGGATTGCGAATGTCCTAAAAAAGTTTTCTTCATTATTTTATTCTCCCCATAGCGTTGCGCCCGCCGTCTATCATAATGTTTTCTCCGTTGATAAACTGTCCTTTATCCGATGCCACGAACAGGCACAGATCGATAATTTCCTGCGGTTCTGCCGCTCGGCCCATCAGGGTCTTCATGTTCGCCATAGCCGCTCGGGTCAGGACAGGTCCCGGTGATATGCAGACACAACGAATACCATAGGCTTCCCCGTACTGTGCAATCGACTTTGTCAATCCATACATGATGCCTGCCTTGGACGTGGAGTAGTCCATACCGTACTTTGAACCTTCGGCACCTGTAATGGAGCCGATATTCAGGATCAGACCGCTCTTCTGCTTGCGCATCTGTGCCAACATGGCATGGGCAAAATAGAACGGACCTTTCAAATTCACATCTATACCCCAATCGAACACATCGATCGGTACATCAGGAAATTCGGGATACTGCTTGCCGTCCACCTTCAGCATACGGGTAGCCGTTCCGCCTGCGAAATTAGCCATAATATCGATCTGACCAAAGGCTTCGACCGCCCTATCACGCACCCGGCACACCTGTGAATAGTCTCTCACGTCACAGATCACACCGATGGCTTTTCCTTGATTTTGTTTACTAATCTGCTGTACCTGCTGCTCGAGTTGCTCTTCATTCACATCGCATAGAACAACGTTTCCACCAAGAGCCGAAAAGTTCTGAGCAAAAAGCAGACCCATGCCCGAGGCCGCGCCGGTAACAACGGCGGTTTTCCCTGTAAATTCCATAATCATGCCTTCTTTTAAAATTTATTCCTATTTCCGCACTTATGAAAGCCCTGCCCAACCGATCTGTCAGGCAGGGCTTTCGCGTTTACTTATGGTTTTCTTTTTTGCGTAACACGCAGACGGTGGCTAAGCCGCACACAGCAAGCGTCCCAACGGCAACCATAATCAAAATGGTATCGCCGGTATTGGGGTTTCGCCCCGTATCCTTATAATAATTCGGATTTACGACAGACAGGTCATACACATCCACCGGCTCGGTATAAGAGTTCGGGTTCAGTTTCACCGTCATGGATTTTCCGGTATGAGCAAAATTGCCTGCCTTGGTGTTTCCAAACGAGGTACCCGTACCGCCGATATTATAGCGGGTTGCCGCTTCGCCGCTGATATAGGCGGGAGAAGCCGTGAAGCATACCTGCATCTGATCGTTGTTGCCGAATCGCAACGTTGTCTTACTGAGCGGAATACGGATCTCATAGGTATAGGTGCGAGCCTCTTCGTCATAGGCAATGGCGTAATCGCAATCGGTAGTTGCCAGAAAATCCATGCCGCTGTTTGTTATGGCAAAGACAGCCTGACCTTTTGCATCGAAATAGAGTTTCAGCAGGGAGAATCGCTCATAAGTCTTACGCTGGGATACGATTCGCTCCATACCCGTTTCCTCGTCATGGCGACCTATCGAGATAAAGAAGTGTGCTCGGGCGTATGCCGACATGTCGCTGGTATCGAAATCCGTATGATCAACGGTTGCGGCAAAATAGAGGTTTTCTTCATCGTTGGTCGCATAGATCGTAACGGTCTGTTCCGGATCCATTGTTTTCTTATCCACGTTCCACACGTTGCCCCACTGTTTCTTGGCGTGGTTGGCATTGGTAACAATCATCGGGTCGCCCCATTCGCCGGCACGGATAGATCCATCAATGGAGATATCCCCGATAAAGGGCGATACAGAGTTGTTTACCGTACCAAAGTCGGGCGTGTTCATACCCAGTTTAATCATGTGACCCATGTGCGGGATATCGCCACCCTTTTGTCCACCGGTGTGTCCGGTTTCAAAATGATACCGATTTGCCTTTGTTCCCTCGCCCATATAGGGAGTTCCCAGGGAGCCGCAGAAGACCATATCGCTGCTATACGGCTGGATCTGCGTCCAGGAATAAGGAATTCGTATTTCATAGGTATAGGTTTCGGTGGCGGCATCGTAGGTGATCTTATAGTTCGTTTCGTCGGGTGTCCACATATCCATACCCAGAGAACGACATTTCACATTCTGCGTACCGTCGTTGCCCATCCACAGAATGAAACCGGCATAATTCTCATACACCTGTCCCTTATACGTTGAACGGGGCACCGTGGTCTCTTCGACATAACGACCGATGTCAAACATAAAATGCGTACGCATAACACTGGTTAGGGTTGCTCCATACCTATTCCTATACTGTGTTTCGGCCGCCGCCTTATCCAGCGTAGCACCAACGTACAGATAGCTCTCATCGCAAGTCAGCCACACACGTGCCGTCTGATTTTGATCTACGAAAGAAGGCTCGTTCGCCTCAAAAGATCCCCAGGTTTCCTGCGTATGATTGGGGTTAGTCACAATGGTCGGCTGTCCCCATTCTGAAACGTTGATCTTACCGTCAATCTTAATCTTCTCATTGGGATTGGATAACTGATCGACCACGTAATACTGCTGTCTGAGGTTGAGTTTCATTGCCTGCCCCATGTGCGGATACCTGTCGGACTGGTCAGCCTGATTCTGGTTTGCCGCACCGGTTCCGCCAATGTTATACCGGTTATTCTCGCCATCGGCAGAGGTGCCGCCATTGGCATCCCCAATCTGCAACGACATAGCTACTTCCGTGGTGTCGTGCAGAGAAATATTGGTGGAGGCAAACGGAATACGCAGTTCGTAGGTGTAGGTTTTGCTTGCCGCATCGTAACGGAGTGCCCAATCCTCATCGCCCAGCACGACCTTTTCGGCATCCATGCCCGAGGAATCCACAAAGAGCGCAGGGGCGCCATCGATCCAGCCAATGCGGAAATAGGAGAACTGCTCCTTTGTGGTTCCACCTGCCTGCGTTTGCTGAACAGTAGTGGCTGAATTCCATGCGGAAAGCGACACACCAATAGCCGGCGACATCTCCATAGCGGCAGCCACGCTATTGCCCGCCTTATCCAGCGTTACCGCCAAATAGAGATAATCCTTATCATTGGTGGCATAGATCTTGGCGCGTTGTTCCTTGTCATACACTTCTCTCTCCCAATATCCATCCTCGCCCCACGTACCAGCGGCGTGCGCCGGCGAGGTGACAATGATGGGCTCGCCCCATTCCTGAGATGAAACGTTGGCATCAATGGAAATGTCACCCTTCTTCTCTTCTACCGTATCCTTAACATAGGTGCCAAAGGTAGCCGGATCCGGTTTGTAGAGCTTGATCTTGTACGCACCATAGGCGTCATGCGGCTTGAGCATGCTTTCCTGCGATGCGCTATACTTGAAATTATAGCGGTTGTTCCTATTGGATTCTACATAAGTTGACGTACCAATCTGTGCACTCAGTGCCATATAATCGTTCTTTTCATAATCGTTCTTTTCATAATCGATATTGGTCGCACTGATCGGGATACGCACCTCATAAATATAGCTCTTCGTATTCTCATCGAATCTCGCAACGTAATCGGTATTCGGAAGGGTATAATTCACACCCGATCCCATATCCCGACAAACCATGCCCTCATCAGTCAAGGTCAAAGAATAGCGGGAAAACTCTTCCCGATCCCCAACTACAGGAACCGTGGTGTCATCCACCCACTGCGCCAACGAGAACAACAGTCGAGGATATTGGTATCCTTTTCCCTCCAATTCATCCTTATGCAGAACCAATCCGCGTTCCGAGAAATTAAGGGTAGCGGCGATATAGATATATTCCGTATCGTTGGCAACCCACAGTTTTGCCCGCTGATCGTTGCGAACATTGGTGGTGTCGATTTTGGTAAAGGCAATGATATCTGTTGCCGTCGGGTTGACAACAGCATACGCCTTGCCGTATTCGGTTTCCCCAATCGCGCCGTCGATCTCCACGTTGTTGGCAATCGCCGAGGCATCCCCGATATAGGATTCCTCACCCACAACCGTGTTCAACGTCATCAACAGGCATTCATCCTGGTAACGCGTGGTAACAAAACCGGTGCCACCAATATTATATCGGTTATTCTCGCCCTTACTACCCGTGTCATGATTGGACGAGCTAAGATATACACTCATGGCAATCTTATTGGAGGTGATGGGTTCGATATTCGTCATGGCATAGGAGATACGCGCCTCATAGGTGTAGGTGCCCGTTTCCTCATTAAAGGTCACGCTCCAGTCCGAATCCGCCAGCGTGGTGGGTCTTGCGATAAACTTGGGAACCACCTTAGCTACCGGATTGCCATCCTTATCAAAGGAAAAAATAAATTCCGTCCGTATGGCAAAATTGTCCGAATTCATCTTCAAGTCGGTAGTCTCGCCACGTGCCGCCAGCATAAGCCCCATCTGCGGATACGTTTTGGCATACCCCGTGCTGTTCGTCCATGCTGTTCCTAAGGATTCCTTGTCAAGGGTTGCCGCAACGTAGATATAGTTATCGTCATTGGTCAACCATACCTTGGCACGTTGCTCCTCATTGTAATACGTTGGCTCTGACTCCAAGTAAGCGTCCGGGCCCCACGTATCTCTCGCATGGTCACGATTGGTAACGATGACGGGATTGCCCCATTCGGTTTCGGTCACACTACCGTCAATCGCCGGCGCCTGCTCAGGCATCGGCGTGGCGGTGTGATTCACGTAACACTCGGGGAAAATCAGACGAATCGGGTTATAATCCTTAAACGGGGACTTGCGAGTGGTGCTGTCGCCGAGATTATAGAAATGATGCCCGACAGCGGTAGAAAAATAATATTCATTCGCATACTTGCTGCCGAGTTCCGACATGTACTTGTCACGCAGGGCAAAGGACAGGACGATGTCCTTTCCTTCCATGATGTATTGATCATCATAGGGAACAAATACTTCATAGGTATAGGTGTTGGTCGTATCATCAAAGCCGACCTGTACCTTCTCCAATGCAGGTTCCTTATAACTTGGAAGCTGATTGGTCGTATATTCTTCCGTGTCAGGATTATAGGTTTCATAAACTCGATAGGAATATCTCCGCTCAAGTCCATTCGAACTTATTACGACGTTATCCCCCTCATTATAGGTGCCGATGGAGAAGTCCAGACCGGCGCTCTTACGAGGGTTTGCGACCGATTGCTGCTGATCCCGCCCAATAGCATCTATCAACTGAAAGGCGAGATAAATACCATCATCACAGGCACGCGCGTACATTTTGATCGACTGATTCCACCAAGGACTCACCGGATTGGTTTTGTTTGTCGTCTTTCCGCATACCTTAAAAGTTCCGGTATAGCCGGTAAATGTCCAATCTTCCGGCTGATCGGTACCGCCACGGAAGTTCTTGCTATAGGACCAATTCCCGTCGGGGTTTCCCCACTCTTCGTAGGACACCACGCCGTCGACCGTAATATTCATAGGGGATCCGTCTGCCGTGATAGCCACGTGTGGCGATTCGGAATCCGCTTGAACGCCGACAGTAATCAATCCCAACATCATAACCATAGCCAAAACCATGGCTACGATCTTCTTAAGGTTCATATCTGCTTTTCCTTTCTCTAGCATTCCATGAAGCGAAAGTTTTTACACGCAAACCATCCCGCCTCAGAGCGGCGGATTGGGGTTATCCCCGTATCCGCCACCCGGAAAATGTTTGATGCTTACTCCTGCCAGGGTCCTGCTTCTTCCATAATGTCAGACATCGTGATTGCCGGATCTGCAGTTACCTGATCCGACAAATCAAAACGCAATACATGCACAGCAGGATTTTCATATTCTTTTCTCATGCTTATTCTCCTTATTTGTAAGTATATGTAGCCGTTGTATTTTCAGTCGGAACAATTTTAACTCCGGTCGAAGACTGAATCGAGGGAGTAGAGGTCATGGAGATGGTGTTACCTTTCAATCTGTCAAAACCATTGACCGTCAGAGCAATCGCCCAGTTCGTATCGGGATTCGTTTTCTTCTCATTCGCATAACTGGCTAACGTGGTCGGATTAAAGCAATACTTCAATTCTACCGGTTCTTTCTCATCAATCTTCACCAGCAAGCTTGTTTCCAGCTTCATGTCGGCATTGGCCGCATCAGCCAACAGGTCATACGCCTCCTTATTGGTAAAGTCAAAGCGGAAACCAAATTTGCAGGTTCCACTCTTAGTGTTGAGCTGTGTAGTAGTGCAATTATAGAAGCGATAGCCGATAAATTCGGAATCATAGAGCGGCAACTGAGGATTGCCGAGATACAGCTTCAGATTCGTATTATTCTCATCATTCTTGGCGATCTTAATGCCGCCTACGCCATCTTTGGAGTCTTTAACTGTGGAAAGCGGAGTAACCGCCGAAATTTTATTCGCTGTTAAAACATAGCCGTTGAGGTCAAGAATAATACCGACTTCGTCTTCCCATTGATCCACCGTCGCATCGGCCAGCAGGGTAACGATATCGCCAGACTTGGCAGCGTCGAGCGCCGCTTGCAGAGTGGCGTAGCCCTTATCACCAACCTGTACCTTGGGCTGGAATGCATTGAGTGTCATGTTCATACACTTACCCTGTGCATTTGCTTTAAGTGCGTCTGCATATCGGGCACCGGAACCGCCAATATTGTATTGGTTGTTTTCAACCGCATCGGTTGCTCCATGGTGTGAGGAGCCGAGATGGATGCTCATAACAATGTCGTTCGATTCCTCTAAGTTAATATTGGTCATCTCGAAAGGAATCTTCACCTCATAGGTGTAGGTATTGTTTTCGAATTTAACATTGTAGTTAAATCCTGCTGCCGTCCAGTCCGTTACGGTAGAAGTAAAGTTTGCCAAAGTTCTACCTTTCAGACTTGCAACCGCTTTCCCGTTGTCATCTCTAAAGCCGATCGTCAATTTGGTATATTGATCTTTTTCACCTACCAGTACAGGACTGTTATCGGCTCCTTTTTGAGAGAGTAAAACACTCATTTGGGGATAATACTTGTTATCGGTACCAAAAAATTTCGTACCGGCAGTTTCGTGATCTAAGGTAACCGCCAGATAGATAAAGTTATT
>JAZQVM010000049.1:0-2528 GCA_045631845.1 Eubacteriales bacterium
CTACGTCGACCTGTTCAATGTGGATTTTACAAAGCGCAAGCAGGTGCAGGGACACTGGCTGGTATATAATCACCGGCAAAAGACAAACGAGCGCAACACCATCGTGCTGCTCCCCATCGTGCTCGACATCCTGGCAAAATATAACTTCAGGCTGCCACACCGGAGCAACGTCGGCTATAACCGCCAGCTCTCCATTCTTTGCAATGAGATGAACCTGGGCAAAAAGCTCACCACCCACTGCGCCCGCCACACCTTCGCCACCACCGTCTGCCTCGGCTCCGGCATTCCGATCCAGGTGGTACAGCGCATGCTCGGTCACAGCAACATCCACACCACAGAGATCTACACGCATATGACGGAGGCAGATCTCATCGGTGGCTATGAGATGATAAAGTAAAAAATAAAGAGGGGTACCCATTACGGATGCCCCTTTTTTGTTGTATGTACCCTTTATTAGTTACTCTGAGAGTTATTCTGCAAGGGCTATGTCGATAAAGTCCCATATTGAAGTATTGGACGGAATCTCGGCGTCGTTGCTATACGCGATGTTTGCTCCTATATATGGGTAGGTTTCAAAATTTGTAAAAGTGACTGCATCCGTAGTCCATGTGAACGGAAAAATACCCGTTGAACCTGCCGATTGAAGCGGCACTATCTTACACCCATTTTTAGGCGTGACAACAAAGGGTGACAACCCGTTAACGGATGCATTCAGATTTCCAAATGAATTTCGAGTGTTCCCCGATTGTGATGGAGGATTTTGGACGGTGTTGGCATTTGCATATCTCAAATGCTCGTAGTATTTTGCCTCAATAGCCGTCTTAATCGCGTTCAGTTTTTCAATATCGGGGTCTACGATAGGTGTGCCATTTGTTGAAAAATCCGCGCCTTTAATTACTAACATTTTTCCCATATCAATCAAAAATTAAATGTTTATAAATTTTATCAGAAAGAAGTTTCATGCCGTTGGCGTTTGGGTGTATTCCGTCAACCAAGTACGATGACTTGTTGAAGATGGTAATCCCCGAAACACGGGTGTCAATCCATTTTATCCCAAAGAAATCGCAAGCCTCCTTGATGACCTCAACATAATTGTCAAGGTTTTGGATGGTGTAGTACGATGTCGTGAAGGTAGGAAGAATGCACACAATTTCCGCTGACGGGTATGTGAACATTAAGCGAATGAGCATAGCCTTATATGCGTCTGCAAAAGTCGAAACTGGGAGGGCTGCAATTTCCTCTGCGGTGTCATAGTCAGAATAGTCTCCGCCAATAAATGTTCCGATGGTAACTCCTCCACCTGCATCGTTTGTTCCTCCATAAACAAGTATAAGGTCGGGTGTTCCGTTCTCTCCAAGATGGTTGATTCGTGTTTGGTTGTTGAACGCAGAAGTTCCAGTTCCTGCTACCTTTGTCCCCCTCCATGACTCATTTATACCTAATACTGCGCCAAATCTTGTTATCAGTCTCAGCCACCATGTATCTTGCACGTCAAACTCTATTGAGTCTATTCCGTCCTCAGAATATCGACAGGTGGCAGTCGGATAATAAGAGTAGCAATATGTTCCATTTTCATTGGTTGCCGATGGTGTTCCAAACGTCGAAATGGAGTCGCCAAGTATAGAGATGCGTTTGTTTTTGTACTTTCCGATAATTTTTTTAAATTCAGCATTTTCGGATGTTGGTATTTTTTTAGAATTAAAATTCTTTGTCCGAATATGCCCGTCTTCAAAAACAACGATGACATCATCGTTTTCGTCAGTAATGGCAAAGTCCGCATCTCCTTCGCTTATATTGTTTGTTTTTGGTGCTTGCGCAGAGTCAAAGTTTTTTGTCTTGATGTGCCCACCTAAAAAGTCCACGATGCTATATCCGTCTTCGTCTATGAAAGACAAATCGGTTTCATAGATTGCGGTGGCATTGCTTTCTTTTAACACATCAATCTGCTTTAGAGGTAACGACGAAGCAGCCGTCTGCCCATCGCCCACGATGTAGCAGTCAAAGTCCCCCTGCCCTGCCGCGTTTATCGAGTTGTCGCTGCTGACAAGTATGTGCTCCCCTGCGGCAGGAGTTGGCACTTGGCTTAACTGATTTAGGTTACACCTCTTCGGCTTTGCCGCGCTACTTACTATTTGTCCCATATCTTATTCCTCCATTGCTTTTTTAAAATCATGAAATATCGCATTATCAAACGGAACAATATTCCGCTTATCATCCTCACCTGCATAATTATACAAGTTAGATTTTAACCATTCACAAGCCTTCTTAATAAAGGCATCAGTGCGAGTGTATTCAACAAATAAACCATTTGGCAAGCCGTTTGGTATTTTACCTTCAAACCATCCGTCCTGTGCATTTGGTTGGATGTATATCTTCTCTTGCGCTTTCATATATTAATTTCTTTTAGTAGACCACAAACTAATAAAACCCTAAATCAATAGTAAAAACCGCCTTCGATGGCGTTGAGAAGAGCCTGGGCGGCGTCAGCTCCGCACACGTCGGTGGCGGCGTAGGACGTCGTCTTGTCA
>JAZQVM010000050.1:0-4643 GCA_045631845.1 Eubacteriales bacterium
TCTACACCCAGATCCCCTCGAGCCACCATGATGCCGTCCGACACCTCAATGATCTCCTGCAGATTGCTCACCCCTCGGGTGTTCTCAATCTTGGAAATGATCTGAATGTTGCCCCCGCCGTTCTGATTCAGAAAACGGCGCAACTCCAACACATCATCGGCACGTCGCACAAAGGAGGCCGCAATGAAATCCACATCCTGCTCAATACCAAACAGAATATCGGCCCGATCGGTGTCCGACATATAGGGCATATCCACATCCACATTCGGAATGTTCAGACTCTTGCGATCCTTGAGCACCCCGCCGTTTAGGGCTCGGCAGGTGACCACGCCGTCCTCTACACTCTCTACATCAAAGGCAATCAAACCGTCATCCAATAAGATGCGGTTGCCCGCCACTACATTCTTATCTAAATCGGGGAAGGTCAAACATACGCCTGTCGTATCGCCGTCCTCTTCTCCGCGGCGAAACTCAAATAACTGCCCCTCAACGATCTCCACCTTGCCACCTTTAAAATTGCGAAGGCGGATCTCGGGGCCCTTGGTATCCAATAAGATAGCCGTGTGTAACTTGTGTTTCTTCCGCAACTCCTTGACGCGGTCCATACGCACCTTGTGCTCGGCATGGGTGCCGTGACTGAAATTGAATCGGGCACAATCCATACCCGATAACATCAGCCGTTCCAATACATTATTCTTATCAACTGCCGGGCCGAGTGTGCAGATAATTTTCGTCTTTCTCATGATCTTTGCCTCTTGGTTTTTTGTATTATGTATAATTGTAACACAAGATCCTATCAAATACAAGATTAGTTTTCCATATTTTATGATAAATATAAAGGGACTCAAAGATTTTCTTTGCGTCCCTTTTCTTACTTGTAAAAAACACATAAATCCTTGAGCGTACAACTCTCACAATCGGGCTTTCTCGCCTGACACACCGCCCGTCCATGGTAGATAAGCCGATGACAAAACATCAACCGCTCGTCTTTAGGGATGAGCGCCGATAACTCTCTCTCAACCACAACGGGATCATCACTCTTAGTCAAGCCAAACCGATTGGCCAAGCGAATACAGTGGGTGTCGGCCACAATGCCCTGATCGTTATACACCACCCCAAGCACCAGATTGGCCGTCTTGCGCCCAACCCCAGGCAAATGCAAGAGTTTCTCCATCGTGTCGGGCACTTTGCCGTCAAACTTCTCGCACAGCACACGCCCAAGCCCAATCAGATTTTTCGCCTTATTCTTATAGAATCCGCAGGAACGGATGATGTCTTCCACTTCACCAAGATCGGCATCCCGGTAATCCTCGGGCGTTTTGTACTTGGCAAACAAGTCCTTGGTTACGATATTCACCCGCTCATCGGTGCATTGTGCCGACAGGCAGGTGGCCGCCACCAATTCCAGTTCATTTGTAAAATCAAGTGAGCACTTAGCATCGGGATACAACCCCGCCAGCCGCTCAATCAGTTCTTTCGCCTTTTGTTTTTTTGTCATTTCTTGATCTTATCCCAGTAGGCTTTGGTCGCCTGTTCCAGTTTATTGTCCCCATACTCGTAATATACGGTATCCTTCAAGGTATCGGGCAGATACTGCTGTTTGACCCAGTTGTTGGGCTGACCGTGCGGGTAAATATAGGTCTGCCCGTGCCCCAATTTCTTGGCACCCTCATAATGGGCGTCCTGAATATTGCTCGGCACGGCCGAATAGTTGCCGCTTGCCACATCAGCCATGGCTGCATCTATGGCGCAAATACCCGAATTGGACTTGGGCGCCGTGGCTACCATAATAACGGCATCGGCCAGCGGAATCCGCGCCTCGGGCAACCCCAGTTGCAAAGCCGAGTCCACCGCCGCCTTGCAATAAATCAAGGCATTAGGATAGGCCAGCCCCACGTCCTCGGCCGCCGTTACCAAAAGCCGCCGACAGACTGAAAGCAGATCCCCCGCGCTGAGCAACCTTGCCAAATAGTGAAGCGCCGCATTCTCGTCCGAGCCCCGCAAGGACTTTTGGAAGGCCGAGAGCAGATCGTAATGATAATCGCTGTCCCGATCGTATTTCACGGCGCTGGTCTGCGCCGCCTGCCGTGCCATCTCCATATCAATAAAGATCTTCTTCTGTCCCGGCTTGGCTAAACACAGCAACTCCACCGCGTTGATGGACTTGCGCACATCTCCCCCGCAGGTGGCACAGACAAAGTCGAAAGCCTCCTGCTCAAACTCCACCGTGAAATCCCGTTCCTTGGCCAATGTGGCCACCGCACGGCGTACCGCCTTGGCAATCTCCTCCTTGGGCACCGGCTGAAATTCAAAGACGGTACAACGGGAGAGCAACGCATTATAGACGTAAAAATAGGGGTTCTCGGTCGTCGAAGCAATCAGGGTAATCTTGCCGTTCTCCACAAACTCCAACAGCGACTGCTGCTGTTTTTTATTAAAATACTGGATCTCATCCAGGTACAGCAAAATCCCCTCGGGAGCGAGCATGGTATCGGTTTCCTCAATCACCGCCTTGACATCCGAAAGGGAGGCGTTGGTGGCGTTGAGCCGATGTAAGCGCTTGCCGGAAGCGGCGGCGAGAATATTCGCCGTCGTCGTTTTCCCTGTGCCCGAAGGCCCGTAAAATATCATATTGGGCAGATCGCCCGACTCGGCGATCTTGCGAAGCAGTTTGCCCTCACCCAAGATATGCCGCTGACCGTAAACCTCGTCCAGCGTGGTGGGGCGCAACCGATCGGCAAGCGGTGTAGCCATCGTCTTCTCCTTAATATAAGGGGTATTTGTCGGTCAGCTTGGTGACCTCGGCACGAATATAGTCGGCCTGATTCTCAAAGTCGGTCGCCGCCAGCCAGATGAGTTTGGCAATGATGCGGAAATCGTCCTCTTTGAGCCCACGGGTAGTAGCGGCGGCCGTGCCGACACGGATACCCGAGGTAATGAACGGACTCTGGGTGTCAAAAGGCACCGAGTTCTTATTTACGGTAATAAACACTTCATCCAATCGATGCTCCAGCTCCTTGCCGGTCACACCGATGTTGCGCAGGTCGATGAGCACCAAATGGTTATCAGTACCGCCCGACACGAGATTAAAGCCGAGCTTCATCATCTCGTCGGCCATGGCGGCGCAGTTGGCCACGATCTGCTTGGCATACGCCTTAAATTCCGGCTGAAGCGCCTCGCCGAAAGCCACGCCCTTAGCGGCAATCACATGCATGAGCGGGCCGCCCTGCGTACCGGGGAAGATGGCCTTATCAATCGCCTTGGCCAGTTCCTGCTTGCACAGGATCATACCGCCACGAGGCCCGCGCAGAGTCTTGTGGGTAGTGGTAGTTACGACATCGGCATAGGGCACGGGCGAGGGATGCACACCCGCCGCTACCAGGCCCGCAATGTGCGCCATATCCACCATGTGATAAGCGCCCACCTTCTTGGCAATGTTGTAAATTCTCTCAAAATCAATGACACGAGGATAGGCCGAAGCGCCCGAAATGATCATCTTCGGCTTGCACTCCATAGCAATGCGCTCCATCTCGTCGTAATCGATACGACCCGTTTCCTCATTCACGCCATACGGTACAATATTGTACTGTAAACCCGAAAAGTTCACGGGCGAACCGTGGGTCAGATGCCCGCCGTGGGCCAGATTCATACCCATAACGGTGTCACCCGGTTTACAAAGGGCGACATATACCGCATGGTTGGCCTGCGCACCCGAATGGGGCTGAACATTGGCGTGCTCGGCACCGAACAACTCACAGGCACGGTCACGGGCTATATTTTCACACACATCCACGCACTGGCAACCGCCGTAGTACCGATGGGCGGGATAGCCCTCGGCATACTTATTGGTCAGTGGCGAACCCATAGCCGCCATCACGGCAGGCGATACAAAATTCTCGCTGGCAATCAGCTCAATGTTACGGCGCTGACGGGACAGCTCGTCCTTCATAGCGGCCGCCATCGTCGGATCAAATTGTGCGATAAAATCCAGATTCTTATCCATCTTTTTTGATTCCTTTCAATTTCTCAGATCATATTAATTATACACAAATTACAGCTTCATTGTCAAGGAGATACGGTTCTTCTTTTCGTCCACGCCCAGCACCTTTACCTTCACCACATCCCCCACTTTCAATACCTCTAAGGGATGCTTGATAAACTTGTTGGTAATCTGCGAAATGTGCACCAAACCGTCCTGATGCACGCCGATATCCACAAAGGCGCCAAAGTCCACACAGTTGCGCACCGTGCCCGTTAACTCCATGCCCTCTTTGAGGTCTTTCATCTCCAGCACATCACTGCGCAAAATGGGCGAGGGCAGATCCTCACGAGGGTCGCGTCCGGGCTTGACCAGCTCGTCAATGATATCCCGCAAGGTCGGCTCACCCACGCCGATCTCCTTGGCAATGGCCGAGATCCCCTTGCCCTCGGCACGGGTTTTCAGGTCATCAAATCCGCCCTTTTTCAGATCGGATTTTTGATAGCCGCACACCGTCAGTAAGGCCTGCGCCGCCCCGTAACTCTCGGGATGCACAAAGGTGCGGTCGAGAATATTCTCGCTCTCGGGCACGTGCAGGAAACCGGCCGCCTGCTCAAACACTTTCTTGCCCAGTTTGGGCACCTTTAAGAGTGCCTTTCTGTCC
>JAZQVM010000051.1:0-12388 GCA_045631845.1 Eubacteriales bacterium
GAGTGCGGTCTTGAATTTGTAGCCAAAGCGTGCGAATACTATCAGGTGTCGGCCGATTATCTGTTGGGACTGTCGCAACTCACCGGCGGAGAAAAAATTTCTTCCGATTTGCCCGATCCCGCCGCCGAACCGGCCGCCAACACCGGCGATCTGGCCTTGGGACTGGGACGGCGCATCGTCTTCAACGGCCTCGATTTGCTGTACCTGACGGCAGGACAGATCAACCGTGACTACATCCACGCTCTCAATAATTATATGTATGTCAGCGTCTATAAGGCCTTCCGCACCCTGTACGACGCCAACCCCCGCAACGATCGCAACCTGTTCTTGGTCGATCCCACCCTCGCTCCTTTTTATGCCGAGGCGGCGCTGGCCGAGCAGACGGCCAATATGAAAGCGGCCTTGACGGCGAATGAGGCACCCGATTTGGGGCAAACTCATATCGAAAAAGAGTACCCCACCCGTGCCGGCGGCATGCTTAATTTAATTAAAAATGCAGAAAATTTAATCAAACGCTGAATAAAAAGAAAAATCCCTCTCACACTATCCGTGGGAGGTATTTTTTATGATACTTGACAGAATTGCCTTGATCCTCGCCATCGTCGGCGGGCTCAACTGGGGCAGTATCGGCATCTTTAATTTTGACTTTGTTTCGGCCCTGCTGGGTCAAAACACCATGCTGTCCCGTATCGTCTTTACCTTGGTCGGCTTGGCGGCCGTTTGGAGCATCTCGCTCCTCTTCCGTCAGCGTGATCCCGTTGCCGACTAAAAAAAGAGAGCGCAAGCTCTCTTTTTTTAATCTTTCTTTCCTATCTTATCCGCAAATTGAGCCACCGTCACCGCCATCAGCACCAGCCCACAGCCGATCCACTCCTGCGCACTCAACCGCTCGCCCAAAATCACCCAGCCCGACAGAAGGGCAAATACCGATTCCAGACTCATCAACAACGTCGCCAGCGTCGGTTGCAAAAACCGCTGTCCCACCATCTGCAAGGTGTAGGCCACGCCCGACGACATCACCCCCACAAACAACAACGGCCCCAGCGCCGCCAGCCATTGCTCGGGCGTTGCCGTTTCAAAAAGCAAACTTCCCACAGCCGACAAAACGCCCGCCGTGCCGAGCTGCAGTACCGACAACATCACCGCGCAAGTCTGCCCCACAAAATGATCCACCAGCAGAATCTGCACCGCATACACCAGCGCACACCCCAGCACCAGCAAGTCCCCTCGCTCAAAGGTGAAACTCTCGGTGATCGACAACAGATAGGTACCCGCCATCGCCACCGCCACACAAGGCCAGATCGGCCAAGCCACCCGCTTGCCCAGCACCAAGCCAAAAATAGGAACCATTACTACATATAAAACGGTTAAGAATCCGGCCTTGCCCGCGCCCGTCTGCGCCACGCCTGCCTGTTGCAGGCCGCTGGCCACCGCCAAGGCCACACCGCAGGCGGCACCGCCGAGAAACAACATCTTGGGGCGGCGCACAACGCCCGCCTTTTTCTCCTTGCGCACGGCCATAATGGCTACCGGAAGCACCGCCAGCGCCCCGATAAAGGATCGCCCCGCCGTAAAGGCCATGGGCGGCAAACTCTCCGCCCCCATATATTGCGCCACAAAGGCCGAGCCCCAGATCACGGTGGTGATCAGCAGGCACAAATTTCCAATCCAACTTTTACTCTTCATCTTTTTTTCTTCCTTTTTTCCAAACGGGTCAGACGCACAAAATAAGAGGCTGATTTGCCGAGAACACACTCGTCGGCGTACAAGGTACGGTAGAGGGTGTTCTCGTCGAAAGAAAAGGAATGCCCTGCGCATTCCTTTTCGGTCAGACCTTATTTTGCAGTCTGTTTTTATTTGGTTAAGAACAGTACGCCCAAAGTAGCAGGTCCACAGTGGCAGGAAATGGTGCAGGACGCACGGCTGATCAGAATCTCACCGAAGTCATGGTGCTTAACCAGTTCCTCGCGCACAATCTCGATCATTTTCTCGTCAATACCCGAATGGGTGATAAAGACACGAGAGGTATCGATATCGGGATAGAGCGCCATCTGATCCTTCACATAGGATACCAGCACCTTGCTCAGATCCCCGCGGTACTTCTTATCTACCTTCATCGCCCCGTCTTCCTCGGTATGCACCTTAATGGAAGGCTTGAGTTTCAGGAGATTAGCCCCAAAGGCCAACACCGCCGAGCAACGACCGCCCGCCGCCATGAATTCCAGCGTGTCCAGCACAAAGGATGCGTGCGACTTGTTGCGCAACCCTTCAATGGCCGCCGCAATCTCGGCCGCCTCCATGCCCTGCTCCCGCATCTCGCAGGCGCGTAACACCAAAAGACCAATGCCCGTTGACAGGTTCTTGGCGTCGATCACAAACACCTTGCCCTCAAACTCCTCGGCCGCCATACGGCAGTTGTTGTAAGAGGAGGAAAGTGCCGAACCCAAGGTCAGATGCACTACCGTGTTGCCCGCTTCTACCATCGGAGTGAAGAAATCGATGTACTCACCCATGCTGATGGCGCTGGTCTTGGGCAACGCCTTGTGATCCCAATAGGCCGCATACAGGTCATCAGGCGTAATATCCACACTGTCAATATACTCCTTATCATCCAGATTGATATGATAAGGCATGGTGGGAATCTTGTATTGATCCAGTTTCTCCTGCGGCAGATCGCAGGTTCTGTCTGCACTGATAATTACCATGTTCATACTCCTTTAACAAATTACCTATATTATAGCAGAATTTATTGCCCCCGTCAAGTTGACGAAACAACATTTTTAGGTTACAATAAAAGGTATGAAACCTTTATTGATCTTAGCGCCCATGCGCTCGGAAATGGATCGGTATCTCCCGTTCCTGCATATCCAAACCACCCTCGCCCACCGCGCCCTCTTTCAGGGCTCCGTCGAGGGCTTTCCTCTTGCCGTGCTAAACACCGGCATGGGACTGACCAACACCGTAGCCGGACTCCTGGCCGCCCTGCCGCTTGTCGATCCCTGCGCCGTCCTTTCCCAAGGCACCGCCGGCGCCCACGTCGATTGGCTCAAAGTCGGCGACATCGTCTGCGCCACCCGCTTTGTCTACGGCGACTCCCGCAAGGGTCACAAGCCGCTACCCGTCGAAACGGCCGATGGTATGGTGGAAAGCCTTGAGGCCCATCCCCATTTTATAAAATTAGGCGAGAACTACAACCTCCCCCTCGGTCCGATCACCTCGGGCTACGCTTGGCGTACCGATGCGGCCGAACTTCGCGCCTGCCATGAAAACACGGGCAGTTTGTGCGAGGAGATGGAGGATGCCGCCGCCGCCCAGATCTGTCGGGAATGGGGCGTGCCCCACGGCAGTTTGCGCGTCATATCCAATAACCATTTGCGAAAAGACGGCGCCTACGATTTAAGTACCGCCGCCCGCCTGCAAGACTTTATCTTATCTTGTATCAAAAACGGAGAACTACACCTGTGAAAACCAATTACCATACCCACACCTTCCGCTGCAAACACGCCGTGGGCGACGATGAGGCATACGTCCTGACCGCCATCGCCAACGGCTTTGATGTGCTCGGCTTTGCCGACCATTGCCCTTGGCCCTTCGCCTCCGACTACCGCAGCGGCATCCGCATGGAACCCGATATGCTCGACGATTATATTCATAATCTCTCCACCCTGCGGGAAAAATATAAAGACCGCATCACCATCAAAATCGGTCTGGAATGTGAATATTTTGAAGAATATATGCCGTGGCTTACCACCGTCGCCGCCCAAAAGGGGATCGACTACCTGATTTTCGGCAACCATTTCGCCAAATCCGAGGAAACCGGCTCCCGCTACTTCGGCAACGATTGCGCCACCCCCGAACGGCTGGAAGAATACCGTGTGAGCGCATTGGCCGGCATCAATTCGGGTGCCTTCGCCTATTTTGCCCACCCCGACCTCTTTTTACACACCTACCCCGCCTTCGATACCCGCGCCGAGCAGGTGTCTCGGGAACTGTGCCGTGCCGCCGCCATCATGGATCTGCCCTTGGAGTTTAACATCTCGGGCTTCCGCCTAGGCGACGAAGACGGGCGCGGCTTCCCTCACCCCGACTTTTGGCGCATCGCCGCCGAGGAGGGCAATAAAGCCATCATCGGTGTCGATGCCCATTCCCATACCGCCCTTGGGGCGCACGAGGACTACGCCCGTGCCGTCACCATCCTCGACCAACTCCATATCGAAAGGATTGAACTGCTATGAAAAAGACTACCCTGCGCGCCTATGCCCGCCTGATTGCCCGCAAAGGTGCCAATGTGCAGAAAAACCAGCCCGTCATCATCACTGCCGAGCTCGACCAGCCCGAATTTGTCGAAATGCTCACCGACGAATGCTATAAAGCCGGCGCTTCCCGCGTCGAGGTCAAATGGACCCACCAGCCCCTCACCCGTCTGGACGTTCGCCATTGCAAGGAAAAGGTACTCTCGGCCGTGCAGGACTGGGAACTGGAAAAGATGAAATATCAGGAACAAACCCTGCCCGCCATGATCTACCTCGAGTCGGACGACCCCGACGGTCTGCGCGGCATCAATCAGGAGAAATACACCAAAGCCCTCCAAGCCCGCCGCAAGGCCTTCAAGCCCTTCCGTGAGCGGATGGACAACCATTACCAGTGGTGCATCGCCGCCGTCCCCGGCGTCAAATGGGCAAAAAAATTGTTCCCCCACCTCTCCAAAAAACAGGCCGTGGAAGAACTGTGGAAGGCCATTCTCAAGGCCGCCCGTGCCGATATCAACCCCATCAAACAGTGGGACGAACATAACCAAAACCTCGCCAACCGTTGCGCCTGGCTCAACTCCCTGGGTCTTACCGAGTTGCGCTATCACTCCGCCAACGGCACCAACCTTACCGTTGGACTTATCGACCGCACCCGATTTGTCGGCGGCGCTGGCGATACCGCCGAGGGCGTCACCTACAACGCCAATATGCCCTCCGATGAGATCTTCATCACCCCCATGAAAGGCAAGGCCGAGGGCACGGTCGTGTCCACCATGCCCCTGTCCTATCAGAGCGAACTGATCGAGAACTTCTCCATTACCTTTAAGGACGGCAAGGCCGTGTCTTGGCAGGCCGAGAAGAACGGTCACCTGCTTGATAAGCTCATGAGCATGGACGAAAACGCGGGCTACTTGGGCGAATGCGCCCTCGTCCCCTACGATTGCCCCATCAACAACTTAGGTATCCTCTTTTATAATACCCTTTTCGACGAGAACGCCTCCTGCCACTTGGCGCTGGGCGCGGGATACAGCGAATGCCTGGAAGGCTTCGAAACCCTCTCGTATGAAGAATGTACCGCCAAAGGGGTCAACGACTCGATCGTCCACGTCGATTTCATGATCGGCGCGCCCGACCTCTCCATCACCGGCATTGATAAAGACGGCAAAGAAGTGCCCATCTTCGCCAACGGCACTTGGGCCTCGTCGATTTGACGGCTCGCTATTTCAGGCGGCTTTGCCGCCTTTCATGTAACTCCCCGTCAAATCTCCTCTCGGCTCGAAACCCGCTTCGGGTCACAGTGGTCGCCATACGGCTCCCGAGGAGACCCTCGCTTCCTGTTTCTTCGCCGTGGGTAGCCTTGCTGCCTTTTTATCAAAGAAACCGTAGGTTTCTACCTTACCTCTTCACTATTCACTATTACTTCTTACCTAAAAACAAAAGCCACCCAATCGGGTGGCTTCTTGTTTTGGCCTATCAATTATTCAGAATAGTACTCGACTACCTTGTCAACGATGGGACGATAGTACTCGATATCCGACACGCCTTCGCCGCCAACATAGGCAATAGGTGCGTCGCACTTGTACCACCAGTTCTCAGCACTGTCATTGAAGGTTTCGCCACGGAACAGCGCATCCAGAGTCTCAACAGACTTGGCACCCTCGTCAAACAGAGGCTGAGCCACCAAGCCAGCGCAAGAACCGTCAGCAACCAGATCAATGTTAAACTCGGTGTAGTCCACGCCGACAACGATCAGGCGCTTTTCGGTCTGCTGCATAGCCAAGTCCCAAGACTGGCAAGAACCACCGGTGGTGCCGAAACCGGCAACGATGTCAGGGTTGGAGTTGATGATACCAACGATCTTGTTGGAAGCGGCAGACAGTTCCAAACCTTCAAACACTACGCTATCAACCTTGAAGTTCGTGCCGGAATCCTTGATCGCCTGACGGAAAGCGTCCGAGCAAGCGTTCTCGGTAACGTTAGCGCCGGCCTGGGTGTTGCCGATGGTGCCGGAGGTGATGCCGGCCTCAGCCAGCTTCTCGAGCATGAACTCACCGGCCGCATAGCCGTACTCTTTTGCCTGAGCGCAGATGTTACGGGAGATGAAGTCCTTAGTGTCTACATACTCATGAGCAAAGTGAGGCACTACGAAGTAGCACATCTCGCTCATGTCACGCATGAACTGATAGAAGGTGTCGTCACCCGACCAGAGCAGAGCGCCTTCGCAACCGTTGGCGATAACACCCTCATACTTGGTCATAAGTTCCTGGTTGGAACCCTCGTCCAAACCGCCGATGATGGCGTTGTAGCCCATCTCCTCACCGGTGGTAATGAAGGCCATCTGAACGATACGGTGAACAGGATGGTTCATAGAACCCATCATGATAGCAATGGTGGTGTCAGCGGGATTGTGCTCGCCGTCCTCATTGCTGGTGCTGGTGCCGCCGCAGCCGACCAGAACGCCGACCATCAGCATAACAGCAAGCAGTACTGCAATTGCCTTTTTCATTTTCTTTTTCTCCTATTGTAGATTTTTTATCGGCTCCCTCGCAAGGCCAATGCAAGGGGGCTATCTTACAAAACCATTATACAAGATAATTTCCCCAATTGCAAGTACATATTGAATGTTTTTCATTTGATACAATTTGTTTATTTTTCACAAATATCTGCTCTTTTTCTGTCTATCCTATATTTGACAACATCATACCCGTATGATATAATACCTATAATTGTATTGTTCGTGATTTTTTACAAAGAAACACCAACAACGTCTGGCGACACGCGTCAGGCTTATTTCTATATGGAAAAAGGAGAATCATTTTGTCACAACCCAACCAAACCAAGCCCCAAAAACGCTATTACAAACCTCGCAAACCCATCGCCAATTGCCCCAAGGTTCAAAAACCCAAAAGCAAACTGCGCATCATCCCTCTGGGCGGACTGGGCGAAGTGGGCAAGAACCTCACCGCCATTGAATATGAGCAAAACGTCATACTGATCGACTGCGGTATGACCTTCCCCGACGAGGATATGTACGGCATCGACTATGTCATTCCCGATATTACCTACCTCAAAACCTGCGGCAAGAATATCCTCGGCATCTTCCTCACCCACGGGCACGAGGATCACATCGGCGCCCTTCCCTATGTCCTGCGCGATCTGCAGGTGCCCGTCTACGGCACCAAAATGACACTGGGCATCGTGCGCGGCAAACTCAAAGAGCATCACCTCGACCGCACCGCCATTTTAATGGAAATCGCCGCCGGCGACACCGTCAAGCGTGAGCCTTTCGCCGTCGAGGCCATTCGGGTCAATCACTCGATCGCCGATGCCGTGGCCTACGCCATTCATACCCCCGTCGGCGTCATCGTCCACACCGGCGACTTTAAGATCGACACCACCCCCATCATGGGCGAGCCGATCGACCTGACCCGTCTGGGCGAACTGGGCCGTAAAGGCGTCCTGTGCTTAATGAGCGACTCGACCAACGCCGAGCGCGAAGGCTCTACCGCCTCGGAACGCAGCGTCGGCAGTACCTTCGAGCAGATTTTCTCCCAAAAATCCAACCGCGACCGCCGCATTATCGTCGCTACTTTTGCGTCGAATGTGTCCCGCGTCCAGCAGGTCATCAACGCCGCCGTCCACGCCGGCCGTAAGGTCGCCGTATCGGGGCGCAGTATGCTCAATGTGCTGACCGTGGCACAGGAGTTGGGCTATATGGTCATCCCCGACGGTACGCTGGTCGATCTCGACCGCATCAACCAATTCCCCCCCGAGCAAATGTGCCTGATTACCACCGGCTCTCAAGGCGAGCCCCTGTCGGCCCTCTATCGCATGGCCTATTCCGACCATAAGAAGGTCGAGATCGGTCCGAAGGACACCGTCATCTTGTCGGCCAGCGCCATTCCGGGCAACGAAAAATCGGTCTCCCGCGTTATTAACGAACTGCTCAAATCGGGCGCTGAGGTGGTACACGGGCATGATGAGCACGTCCACGTGTCGGGTCACGCCTGCCGCGAAGAACTGGCCATGATACTGGCCCTGCTCCGTCCCAAATACTTCCTGCCCTTCCACGGCGAGTACCGCCAGCAAAAACGCCATGCCGAACTGGCATCGGTGGTCGGTGTCGCTCCCTATAACATTCATATACTGGAAAACGGTCAGGTCTTTGAGTTCGACCGCCAGTCGGCCAAGGTGGTCGACCATGTCCCCGCCGGCCGCGTGCTGGTCGACGGTCTGGGCGTGGGCGACGTCGGCAATATCGTATTGCGTGACCGCCGCCATCTGGCACAGGAAGGTCTTATTACCATTATCATGATCTTCGATTCCCAGTCGGGTCTGCTCGTGTCAGGTCCCGATATCATCTCCCGCGGCTTTGTCTATGTCAAGGAATCGGGCGACCTGATGGATCAGGCCAAGGCCGTTGCCCTGCGCGTGGTGGAGCACTGCCAGCACCGCCGCATCAAGGACTGGCAGCTGATCAAAACGCAGGTGCGTGACGCCGTGAGCAAATATATCTTCGACACCACCAAGCGCAACCCCATGATATTACCTGTGATTATGGATGTGTGATTCGCAAACTGCGCGGCGGCGACGCCAAATGAATAAATGTAAAGAGCAATCTTGACGATTGCTCTTTTTTCCGATATAATAGATTGAATCTAATTGAGGTGATTACACAATGGTAGAATACGATGATATAAAATTCCAACTCTCGACCCTCGCCCCCAAGCTCGAGGAGCTCACCCGCGCCCTCGATATCGAGGCTATTGACGCCGAGATCGCCACGCTCGAGGAGCAGAGCGCGGCCGACGGCTTTTGGAACGACGCCGCCACCTCCTCCAAGGTGCTCCAAAAACTCAGTTCGCTGAAGAATAAGAAAACATCTCTCCAGTCCCTCACCGGTCGGTATGAGGACGCCCAAACCCTCATCGAAATGGCCGAGGAAATGGAAGATGCCTCGCTGGTAGACGAAGCGCAGGAAAATGTGACAACGCTGGAAAACGACCTCTCGGCCGCCCTGATGCAAACCTTGCTCTCGGGCGAGTACGACAGCCGTTCGGCCATCGTCACCCTCCACGCCGGCGCCGGCGGCACCGAGGCGCAGGACTGGGTCGAAATGCTCTACCGCATGTATATGCGCTGGACCGAGCGCCACGGCTTTAAGTTCAATCTGCTGGATATGTTAGAGGGCGACGAAGCGGGCCTGAAATCGGTCTCCTTTGAAGTGGTGGGCGAGAACGCCTACGGCTACCTCAAGAGCGAAGCGGGCGTCCACCGTCTGGTGCGCGTTTCTCCTTTCGATGCTTCGGGTCGCCGCCAAACCTCTTTTGCTTCTCTGGAAATCGTCCCCGAAATCGACGATACCATCAAGGTCGATATCAACCCCGAAGACCTGCGAATCGATACCTACCGCTCGTCGGGCGCCGGCGGTCAGAAGGTTAATAAAACCTCCTCCGCCATCCGCATCACCCACCTGCCCACCGGCATCGTCGTCTGCTGCCAGAACGAACGAAGCCAGCATCAGAATAAGGATATGGCCATGAAGATGCTCATGAGTAAACTTATGGAGATTAAGGAACGTGAGCACCTCGAGAAGATCGACGACATCAAGGGCGAACAAAAACAGATCGGCTGGGGCAGCCAAATCCGTTCTTACGTCTTCATGCCCTACACCCTCGCCAAAGACCACCGCACCAACTTCGAAATGGGCAACATCAATGCCGTCATGGACGGTGACCTCGACGGCTTTATCAACGCCTATTTAACCAACCTCTCCCAAGGTAAGATATAAATTCAAAGAAAGCAACTCTTTCTCTAATAAAAAGATGAGGCATCACGCCTCATCTTTTTTTGTAAACTGTTTAAATATCATCGGCCAGATCGCCAAGATCCACACAATCAGCAGGAAATACCGCAGCGCATCCACCGCCATGCTCTCGCCCAGCAACATCTTGACTCCGCTCTTGATGGCCAGCACGCCAATCAGTCCCACAACCACCTTGACGCCCTGCATCCACCAAGCCGCCCGTGTATCAAACCTGACCCATTTACGCTCCACAAAATAGCCAACGGCAAACCCCATACCGGCCGCCGCCGCCTTCACGCAGTCCTCCAGCATCACGGGCGTCACGTCCTGCCGACACAAGGCATATACCAAAACAGCACCCGACACGCCAAACAATCCCAGCGCCACCGCCAAAGGCTTATCCCAAACCGAGGTCACGCTCACCGCCTGCACGATGGCCGCAAACACTACCGTAATGGCCAGCGCACAGCCCACATCGAGTAGCGTGTGCACCCCCAGATACATACGGGAAAAGGCGACCACGAAGGGCATCACCGCCAGCGGCCACCGCCACCATTTGCGCACTGAAAAGGCCAGCGGGAAAAAGAGCGATCCCGCCGACGCCGTGTGCCCCGACGGAAAGGAAAACCCCGTCGCCGCCTCGATCGCCGTCCCTACGGGTTTGAAACTCGGGTCGAGCACCCACGGCCGAGGAATCTGAAAGGTGATCTTCAGCCCTTGGGTGAGCAACCCGCCCAAGAAAAAGGTTGCCCCTATTTTATAGGAAAGATTTTTATTGATGCACCAAAACAGCAGGCAAAGCACCACCACAATAAAGGTTTCCTCGCCCAAAAAGGTAAGAAATTGCCACAGTTTCTCCCCAAACGGGGTGCGCATCTGCGCAATTGCTTGTAAAATCTCCATCGTAAGCCCTCCTTTTTCTCCATCTTAACACAAAAACCTTGTAAAAACAACGCACTTTTGCTATACTGAAAGAAAAAAAGGAGTTTTAACATGAAAAAGATTATAAGAGAATTTAAAGAGTTTATCAGCCGCGGCAACGTGCTGGATATGGCCGTTGGTGTTATCATCGGCGCCGCTTTCAAGGCCATCATCGATTCCTTGGTTAAGGACGTCATCACCCCCGCCATCTCCCTGCTCACCGGCAAAACCGATTTCACTAACCTGTTCGTAGCCCTCGATGGCAATACCTACGCCACCCTCGCCGAAGCGCAGGAGGCCGGTGCCGCCACCCTCAATTACGGCAACTTCATCTCGGCCGTCATCAATTTCTTCATCATGGCCGTTGTCATCTTCGCTCTGGTGAAAACCATGAACACCCTCGCCAACCTCACCCATAAGAAAAAAGAGGAGGCGCCCGCCGCTCCCACTACGAAAGCCTGCCCCCATTGCTGCACCGAGATCGCCATTGCTGCCACTAAATGCCCGAATTGCACTTCGGAACTGAAATAATGATACATAACAAAAACGGATTTACTCCCTTTGAAACCCATATGCACACATCCGAGGTCAGCCCCTGCGGGCAGGCCGATGCCGCCACCATGATGGCGGCCTATGCCGAGAAAGGCTACGGCGGCGTCTTTGTTACCGACCACCTTTCCCCCTATGCGCTGGCCCACTTCGCCTCCGATACCAACGACTATTTTAACCTTACCCTCACTTGGCCCCAAATCGTCACCCGCTATCTTCGCGGATACGATACCGCCAAACTGGTGGGCGAGCCGTTGGGACTGCGGGTGTTCCTTGGCATGGAACTGACCTTGGAGCAAGGCCCCGAAGACTATCTCATTTGGGGGGTCGACCGTGAATTTTTACTGGCCCATCCCCATATCCAAACCTACACCCTGCCGATGCTCAAAACGGCCGTTCACAACTACGGGCTTTTTCTCTATCAGGCCCATCCCTTCCGCCAAAACCTCACCCTCCAGCACCATGACCTTATCGACGGCTTGGAGGTCTACAACGGCAACGGCGGTGAGGCACGCAACCGCAACACCGAAGTATTAGAAGAAGCCCGAAAGCGGGGTTGCCGCATGACCAGCGGCAGTGACGCCCACGCCCCCAACAACGTCGGTCGGGGCGGCCTGTGGCTTCCCGCCGATATCGACAACGGCTACGACATGGCCTGCTATATCGCCGAACATAACAGCGAACTCGAGCGCATCGAAACGCCCTAAAAAAGGAGAGCCTTATTGAAGGTGTAAGATAAAAGTAGACACAAAAAAGTGTCTACTTTTTCTTATGTGTTAAAATAAGATGGGAGGGAAACAAATGAAGAGTAGAAGATATACAGCAAAAGAGAAAATAGAAATGGTAAAACGCTATCTTAATG
>JAZQVM010000052.1:0-6793 GCA_045631845.1 Eubacteriales bacterium
ATTTGCTTCATTATACGATGAAAGCCTCTTTGCAGGCGGATCCGGATCAGTCCTTGACGCTGGAGGGACACCGTCGTATATTGGCTGCTGTGGAGAAGAAGGATGTAGATGGAGCATGTGAACTGATGCGTCGTCATTTGGGCGCCAGTTACGCCCGAATCAAGAGCAAAACGGCTATGGTCGACTAAGGGGGGGGAATAACATGGATTACGCACAATTAGCTTTAGAGAAACATAAAGAGTGGAAGGGAAAACTTTCAGTTGAAAGCAAAGCGCCGGTTGCTACGGCGGATGATCTTTCCATTGCGTATACCCCCGGTGTGGCTGCTCCTTGTCTGGAGATTCAAAAAGATACTGATCTTTCTTATGAATATACCGGTAGAGGAAATCTCGTGGCGGTTGTTACTGATGGTACGGCTGTTTTGGGATTGGGTGATATTGGTCCGGAAGCCGGTATGCCGGTTATGGAAGGTAAATGCGTCTTATTTAAAACATTTGGTAATGTGGATGCTATTCCGCTTTGCGTGCGAAGCAAAAGTGTAGACGATATTGTCAATACCGTTTCGCTGTTGTCTGGAAGTTTCGGTGGCGTTAACCTTGAGGATATTTCGGCGCCCCGATGCTTTGAAATTGAGCGTCGGCTCAAGGAAGTTTGCGATATTCCCATCTTCCATGACGACCAGCACGGTACGGCGGTTGTCACCGTTGCGGCTACGATTAATGCCCTAAAGTTAGTGGGGAAGAAGGCCGAGGATATTCGTGTTGTTGTGAATGGTGCTGGTGCGGCCGGTATTGCCTGTTCAAGATTGTTGCTTTCTTTGGGTGTCAAGGATTTAGTGATTCTCAATTCCAAGGGTATTGTCTATGAAGGAAAAGAGGGGCTTAATTCGGAGTTGGCGATGTTTGCGCCGCTTACCAATCCTCGCAATTTGCGTGGCGGACTCAAGGAAGCCATGGAAGGTGCAGACTTATTCTTGGGTGTTTCGGCGCCCGGTATTGTCAGTGAGGAGATGGTGCGCTCCATGAATCGAGATCCCATTATCTTTGCCTGTGCCAATCCTACTCCTGAAATTATGCCGGATCTGGCCAAAGCGGCAGGGGCAAAGGTTGTTGGTACAGGCAGAAGTGATTTCCCCAATCAGATCAACAACGTATTGGCCTTCCCCGGTATTTTCAAGGGAACCTTTGCGGTTCGTGCAAGAGATATCAATGATGATATGAAGATTGCCGCTGCAAATGCCATCGCCAATCTGATTTCGGATGATGAACTGTCGCCTGATTATATTATTCCTGCTCCGTTTGATGCCCGTGTTGCGGATGTGGTAGCGGAATCGGTTGCGCAAGCGGCGCGCAAGAGTGGCGTAGCCAGACGGTAATGAACTTTATTGAGCCTGTCTCAATTTAGGATAATGTAATTAATTATTTATATTTTATGGAGGTTTTTACCATGGATGCGAAAGAACAAATTGCCCTTCTCATCGCCAATGCGAGAAAAGCTCAGAAAGAGCTGGAGAAATGCAATCAGGAGCAGATTGACTCTTATGTAAGAGCCATCGGTAAGGTTGTATACGACAATGCGGAGCCCTATGCCAAGATGGCTGCGGAAGAAAGCCGCATGGGTGTATACGAGGATAAGATTGCCAAGAACAGAGGTAAATCCAAGATCATTTGGAACAGCCTGAAGGGTGTACCTTCTGTAGGTGTTGTTGAGCGCAACCCCGAAACCGGTATTACTGTAGTTGCTCGTCCGGTCGGCGTTGTCGGCGCCATTACTCCTTGCACCAATCCCATCGTTACCCCGATGTGCAACGCTATGTTCGCCATCAAGGGCCGCAATACCATTATTGTTGCTCCCCATCCGAGAACCAAGAAGTGCAACAAGGTTGTTATTGATGCTATGAATGAAGCACTGGCTAAGCTTGGTGCTCCCGCTAACATCATTCAGACTATCGAAGAGCCTTCTATCGAAGCATCTTCTGAGCTGATGAAGGGTGTTGATGTTGTTGTGGCTACCGGTGGCGGTGCTATGGTTAAGTCGGCATACAGTAGCGGCAAGCCCGCTTACGGTGTTGGCCCCGGTAACGTACAGTGCATTATCGACACCGATGCCGATATTACCGAGTGCGTGCCCAAGATTATTGCCGGCCGTAAGTTTGATAACGGTATCATTTGCTCCGGTGAGCAGACTGTGATTGCTCATGCAGACCAGTATGATGCCATCATGGCAGAGTTCAAGAAAAACAAGGCCGTTCTCATTACCGATGCCGCTGAAAAGGCTGCTCTGCGTGAAGCTCTGTTCCCGGGCGGCGTTATGAACAAGGATCTGGTTGGTCAGTCGGTACAGAAGATTGCGGCGGCTGCCGGTCTGAATGTTCCCGAAGGCACTCCTGTTATCCTGGTTGAGGCCGACGGTTATGGCAAGGATGATCTGTTCTCCAAGGAGAAGATGTGCCCCGTTATCTCTACATATAAGTATAACACATTTGAAGAGGCTGTTGTAATCGCCCGTGCAAATTTGGATGTGGAAGGTAAGGGCCATAGCGTTTCTATCCATTCCAACAACAGAGAACATCTGGAATATGCAGGTGAGACCGTTGAGGTTGCTCGTGTGCTGGTGAATCAGATCTGCTCTACCATGAACGGCGGTGCTTTCACCAACTCCCTGACTCCGACCACGACTTTGGGTTGCTGCTCTTGGGGTAACAACAGCATTTCCGAGAACTTTGGATTTAAGCACCTGATTAACTATATCCGTATTGCTGAGAATCTGCCCAACAAGGCAGTTCCGACTGACGAAGAAGTGTGGGGTTAATTCGATTATGGATTTAATGGAATATAAAGCCAGAGAGCTTTTCGAAGCTGCTGGTCTCCCTGTAAAGAAGGGTGTAACATCGGACACGGTTGACGGTCTGGTATCGGCTCTTGACGGCAGTGATATTTCTTTCCCGCTCGTCTGCAAGGCTCAGGTTCAGATTGGTGGACGTGGCAAGGCTGGCGGTATCAAGGTTGCCAACAATGTTGAAGAACTGCGTGAGGTTGCCGGTCAGATCCTTGGCATGGATATCCGTGGTCACATTGTTAAAAAGTTGATGGCGGTTGAAATGGCCCAGGTCGCTACCGAGATGTATGTTTCGATCATGTTGGATCGCTTGACCAAGTGCCCGCTGATCATTTTCTCTCCCTGCGGCGGTATGGATATTGAGGAAACCTCCCGTACCAATCCCGAAATGATCTTCAAAGTTCCTGTCAATCCGATTGACGGTATTACATCTGAAATTACCGCTGATCTGGCCGCTAAGGCCGGTCTGTCGGGCGATACCGCTACGCAGTTTGAGGCGGCTTTGGTTAAACTGTATGATTTCTTCATGCAGGCCGATTGCATGCTCGCTGAGATCAATCCGATTGTTGTGGACAAGAACGGTGATATTATTGCTCTTGACGGCAAGGTATCTGTGGATGACAGTGCTGTTTACCGCCAGCCTGAAGTGGCGGAATTTAAGGCTGAAATGGCTAAGGATGAACTTCATTACATCAAGGAAGCCAGAGATATCAAGATGCTCTACATTCCGATCGATGAAGAAGGCACCATTGCCGTGGCTTCTAACGGTTCGGGTATGTTGATGAGCTGTATGGACCGTATTGCCGATAAGGGTATGAAGGTTGGTGTTGGTATGGACTTGGGCGGTGGCCCGACCCATGACCGCATTAAGCTTGCCGTGCATCTTCTGCTGAGCAATCCCAAGATCAAGGGCTTGTTTATGAATATCTTTGGCGGCATCACCCGTTGCGATGAGGTTGCGGAAGGTATCCGCTTGGCCAAGGAAGAGTTTGGCATTGATAAGTTGATCGTTGTACGCTTTGAGGGTACAAATAAGGACAAGGGTCTTGAAATATTGAGCAATATTCCGAATGTTGTTTATGCAGACGGATTGATTCAGGGTGTTGATGCACTGGTTGAAAGGAGAGAGCAACTGTGAGTATTTTGATTGATGAAAATACCAGACTGATCATTCAGGGTATTACCGGTCGTGAAGGCACTTTCCATTGCGAACAGATGCTTCAATACGGTACGAAAGTTGTAGCCGGTGTAACTCCCGGCAAGGGCGGACAGGAGGTTCTCGGCGTTCCCGTATTCAATACGGTACAGGAAGCCATGGATGCTACCGACGCTAACGCTACCGTCCTCTTTGTTCCTGCAAAATTTACCAAGGCCGGTTTGTTGGAGGCTATTGAAGCCAAGGTGCCGACCATCATTACCATTGCCGAGCATGTGCCGGTCCATGATATGATGGAAGTGTATCACAAGGCTCGTCGTGCTGGTGTTAAGGTTGTTGGTCCTAACTCCTTTGGTGTTATCTCTCCCGGCAAGTCTAAGGCCGGATTTATGGCTCATCGCCTCTTTATCCCCGGCAATGTTGGTTTGATGTCCCGTAGTGCTACCAACTGCTATGAAACGGTACTGATGCTGACTCAGGCCGGTATCGGTCAGAGTACTTGTGTTGGCGTTGGCGGCGATATGATCCCCGGTTCGACCTTTGTGGATGTTCTGCCTCAGTTTGAAGCGGATCCGGAAACCAAATGCGTGATCATGATCGGTGAAATCGGCGGTAACGAAGAAGAATTGGCCGCTGAATATATCAAGAATCACATGACCAAGCCGGTCATTGCCTTGATTGCCGGTAAGAATGCGCCTAAGGGCAGAAGCATGGGACATGCCGGTGCGATCGTTTCGGCTGACGGTACGGGTAGTGCGGAGAACAAGGAAAAGGTTCTTCGTGAAGCCGGTGTGCATATTGCCGAAACCACGACTCACATTGTGGATATTGTTAAGCAAGTTATGGCTGAAAATAAATAAATTAGAGGTGCAATTATGACGAAAAAACAGTATCTTGACACCTTATCGATGATGCATCGTATCCGTGCATTCGAGTATAAGGCTGTTGAATTCTTTGAAACCAACGTATTGCGTGGTTCTGTGCATCTTTGCATTGGCGAAGAAGCGGCTCCCGCTACGATGGCTAACTTTATCACGGATGAAGACTACATTACTTCTACCCACCGTGGTCACGGCCACTGCATCGCCAAGGGTGCAGATCCCAAGTACGCTTTGTGCGAACTGATGGGTAAGCAGGATGGCTATTGTCAGGGGCGTAGCGGTTCGATGCACATTGCCGACTTCTCCAAGGGTAACTTGGGCGCTAACGCTATCGTCGGCGGTGGCTATCCGATTGCTACCGGTGCTGCTCTGGGGGTAAAAATGCAGAATCAGGACCGTGTGGTGGTTTGCTGGAGCGGTGACTCGGCGACCAATGAAGGTACTTTCCATGAGGCGCTCAACTTGGCCGCCATCTGGAAATTGCCGGTTATTTTCGTAGTAGAAAACAACCTGTACGGCATTTCTGTTCCTTCCTGGCAGAGCACTTCGGTTAAGGATATTTCCGTTCGTGGCGCTTCTTACAACATTCCCGGCATCACGGTTGACGGTAACGATGTTGTTGCGTTGGCTAAGGTATTTGAAAAGGCTGTGAAGGATGTTCGTGCCGGCAAGGGCCCCATCCTGATCGAGACCAAGACCTATCGTCATCTCGGTCACTGGGTTGGTGACCCGACTCCGTACCGTACTCGTGAAGAGGTTGAAGAATGGAAGCAGAAGGATCCCATTCCCAGACTGCGTGAGTATCTGATGAAAGAGTATAAAGTTACGGTTGAAGAGCTGGATGCCATTGCGGCTGCCGCTCAGAAAGAAATTGATGAAGCGGCTGAATATGCTCTCAATGCTGCTGAGCCCGATCCGGCAAATGTGCTGGTCGATGTATTCTATGAAGGGGGTAACAACTAATGAGTATCAAGAGTTATGCTAACGCAGTAAGAGATACCATCGCTGCTGAAATGCGCAGAGATGATAAAGTTTTCGTCATGGGCGAAGACATTGAAGTTCTCGGTGGTATTTTTGGTTGTACCAGAGGTCTTGCCGATGAGTTTGGTGTAGACCGTGTTCGTAACACCCCGATCAGTGAGGCCGGCTTTGTTGGCGCAGGTTTGGGTGCTGCTTGTGTCGGTATGCGTCCGATCGTTGAGCTAATGTATATGGACTTCTCTCTGGTTGCTGCCGATCAGATTATCAACCAGGTAGCCAAGACCCGCTATGTATTCGGCGGTAAAGCCCGTATTCCTCTGGTTATCCGTGGTCAGCAGGGCGTTGGTCGTGGTAATGCGGCTACTCACTCTCAGAGCATGGAAGCCCTGTTCGTGCATTTCCCGGGGCTTAAGGTAGTTATGCCTTCTACTCCGGATGATGTTGTCGGCTTGCTCCGTACCGCTATTCGTGATGATAACCCCGTTATCTTCATTGAACATAAGCAGTTGTACGTGCAGAAGGCGGAAGTCAACGATGATCCCGATTACATGATTCCTTTTGGTAAGGCTAAGGTTGTTCGTGAGGGTAGCGATGTTACCGTTGTTGGTACTCATACCTATGTGCAGAAGGCCGTTAATGTTGCGAAGGAACTGGAGAAGGAAGGCATCAGTGTTGAGGTTATCGATCCTCGTACCATTGTGCCTCTGGATATGGAAACCATCGCTAATTCGGTTAAGAAGACCGGTCGTGCCGTTGTGGTTCACGAAGCGCACAAGCGTTGTGGTATTGGTGCTGAAATCGGTTCTCAGATCTCTGAAACTTGCTTTAAGTATCTGGATGCTCCCGTCGAGCGTCTCGGCGCTAAGGATTGCCCGTTGCCGTTTAACCTCGGCCTTGAAAATGCGGTTGTTCCTCAGGAAAAGGACATCTACGACGC
>JAZQVM010000053.1:0-34751 GCA_045631845.1 Eubacteriales bacterium
CCCCGTTCCTTTCGTTGACACCAACATGCTGAGTACGGTATTCCAGAACTCCGGACTGACCGATATGCTTAACATCATGTCGGGTGGTGCGTTGCAGAACGCTGCGTTGTTTGCCATGGGTATCTCTCCCTACATCAACGCTTCGATTATCGTCCAGCTACTCACGATTGCCATCCCTGCTCTTGAGCGGTTAAAGAAGGCAGAAGACGGTCAGAAGAAGATCAACAAGATCACTCGTTATCTGACCATCGCCCTCGGCCTGGTCATGGGTTATGGTTACTACACCATCCTCAAGAATGCCATGGGTATCCTTACCGAAAGCTCCTTCTTCGCCGCAGCCATTATCGTATTTGCCTTTACGGCAGGTTCGGCTTTGGTCATGTGGATGGCTGAAAAAATTGATGAACACGGCATCGGTAACGGTATTTCGATGATCCTCTTTGCCGGTATCCTCTCGCAGGGTCCCGCCATTATCAACTGGATCGTCACTTCCGTTAAGGAAAGCAAGTTCGTCGGCCCCATTCTGGTACTGGTCATCGGTCTGTTGATGATTGCCGGTATCGTTTGGGTCAACGGCGCCGAAAGACGTATTCCGGTTCAGTATGCCAAGCGTGTTGTCGGCCGTAAAATGTACGGAGGCAACCAGACTCACCTGCCCATGAAGGTGCTGATGACCGGCGTTATGCCTATCATCTTTGCCAGCTCCTTCTGCATGCTGCCCTCTACCATCGCTTCGTTCATGGCAGAGAACGGCTTTACCAAGTGGGTCAACAATTATTTCACAACAGATAAGCCGCTCTACGGCATTCTGTTCTTCATCCTGATTATTTTCTTCAACTATTTCTATGTATCGGTCTCTTACGATCCCGTGGAGATCTCCAACAACCTTCAGAAGAACGGCGGCTCCATCCCCGGCATTCGTCCCGGTGAGCCGACTGTCAATTACATCAAGAAGTCGCTCAATAAGATCACTCTGCTGGGTGCTATCTTCCTCGGCTTCATTGCGATTATCCCGATGATCGCTACCGTTGCCTTCGGTGTTAACTTTGCACTGTCCGGCAACAGCATGCTCATCGTCGTCAGCATCATCCTCGAAACCTCGATGGTACTCGAATCTCAGATCTCGATGCGCCATTACAAGGGTTTCCTGGAGTAATTGAGAGGTAACGTTTTGAAACTGATTTTACTTGGACCTCCCGGATGCGGGAAGGGAACGCAGGCAGCATTCATTAAAGAACGCTACAACATCCCCTCGATCAGCACCGGCGATATGATCCGTGAACAGGTTCGCTCGGGCAGTGAACTGGGCAAACAGGTTAAGGCTTGTTTGGATGCCGGCACACTGGTCAGCGATGAACTGGTCATCAAGATCGTAGAAGCCCGCCTCAAGGCTGACGACTGCAAGAACGGGTACATCCTCGACGGATTCCCCCGTACTGTCGCTCAGGCTCAGGCATTGGCTGATATGGGCGTTGTCATTGACAAGGTTGTAGATATTACTCTGCCTGACGAAACGATTATCGACAGAATATCCGGACGGCGGGTTTGTCCTGCCTGCGGTGCATCCTATCACATTACATCCATCCCCAGCGCAGACAATGTCCATTGCGACAAGTGCGGCGCCGATCTGATCCATCGTTCTGATGATCAGCCCGAAGTCGTGGCCAAGCGGTTGGTGGAGTATCGTGAGAAAACGGCTCCGTTGACTGACTTTTATAAAAAGGTCGGCAATCTGGTTACCGTTTCCAGCGTGGGTGCGATTGAAGATGTAACCGCCGCGATATTCGCAGCATTAGAGGCATAACGTTTATGATCATACTCAAATCGGCTCGTGAGATCGAACTGATGAAAAAAGCAGGCCGTATCGCCGCCGGGGCCCGTGCTCTGGCCGGCGAGATGGTCGCTCCCGGCATCACCCTCAAAGAGATCGACAAAGCGGTTCACTCTTATATTAAGAGTCATGGCGCCAAGGCGGCCTTTCTGGGTTACGGCGGATTTCCCGCCTGTTGCTGTATGTCGGTCAACGAGGCTGTTATTCACGGTATCCCCAATGACTATGCCCTAAAGGAAGGTGACATCCTGAGTGTTGACTTAGGCGCCATCTACCAAGGGTATTATAGTGATTGTGCTGATACCTTTCCTTGCGGAAAGATCTCGGCTGAGGATGAAAACCTGATCCGTGACACACGCCAATCCTTCTGGGAAGCCTTTAAGATCATGCGAGAAGGCTACCGCATTGGCGATGTGGGTGCGGCGGTTGAGGATTATTGTACGGCGCGCGGCTATGGCGTGGTCTGGGAATACACCGGACACGGCGTGGGCCGAGCCCTGCACGAAGATCCCAGCATCCCCAACCTTGGCCCTGCGGGCCATGGAGCGCGGCTGCGCCGAGGTATGACACTGGCCATTGAACCCATGATCAACTTGGGTACAGGTGATGTGGAAAAAATGGATGACGGCTGGACGGTGCTGACGGCTGACCGCAAGCGCAGTGCTCATTATGAGAACACCGTGCTGATCACCGACGGCGACCCCGTTATTCTAACGACCGAGGACTGATATGAAACAAATGTTTGCCTATTCCACTGCCGGACATGATACCGGTTGGCTGTATTATGTAATCGAAGAAAAGGAAGATTCCTTGCTTTTGGTTAACGGGAAACAGCATAAACTGGCCAGTCCGAAACGCAAAAACCGCAAGCATGTTTTTGTCCTTGAATGTGAAAGTGAGTATTTTGCATCACTTGTCCAAGGCCAAAAACAATTGACCGATAAGGGGCTCAGAGTTGAACTGAGCCGGCTTAATAACCTTCTTCAATTAGGAGGATAATCATGGCAAAAGAAGATATTATCGAGTTTGAAGGTACCGTACTGGAAGCTCTGCCCAACGCAATGTTTGCGGTAGAGTTGGCCAATGGGCATAAGATTTTAGCCCATATTTCCGGTAAACTGAGAATGAATTATATCAAAATACTTCCGGGCGACAAGGTTACCGTGGAAATCTCCACCTACGACCTGTCCAAGGGCCGAATCATTTGGCGCTCGAAGTAAGGGTATAACAAGGAGGAACAATCATGAAAGTAAGACCTTCCGTGAAAGCCATATGCGAAAAATGCAAGATCATTAAGAGAAAAGGCAAAGTAATGGTCATCTGCGAAAACCCGAAGCATAAGCAGAAACAGGGTTAATTAAGGAGGTGCAGATCTAATGGCAAGAATTTCCGGCGTTGACATTCCCAACGAGAAACGCGTAGAGATCGGCCTGACCTACATCTATGGTGTCGGTCGCGCCAGATCCAATGAGATCCTGGCTGGTACGGGCATTGACCCTAACACCCGCGTTAAGGATCTGACCGAGGATGAAATTTCCAAGATCCGTGAGTACATGGAGCACCACTACGAAGTAGAAGGCGACCTGCGTCGCGCTACTGCGCTGAACATCAAGCGCCTGGTCGAGATCGGTAGCTACCGTGGTCTCAGACACAGAAAGAGTTTGCCTGTGCGTGGACAGCGCAGCAAGACCAATGCGAGAACCCGCAAAGGCCCTGCCAAGACCATGGCAAACAAGAAGAAAAAAGAAGGAGGATTGAATCATGGCTAAAGCTACTAAAAAAGTTGTTAGAAAGCGTCGCGAGAAAAAGAATATCGAGCGTGGCGCGGCTCATATTCGCTCCTCTTTCAACAACACCATAGTCACCATCACCGACGTGGACGGCAATGCTTTGTCTTGGGCCTCCGCCGGCGGACTTGGTTTCAGAGGTTCGAAGAAGTCCACTCCGTTTGCTGCCCAGACGGCTGCCGAAACGGCTGCCAAGGCTGCTATGGAGCATGGTCTTAAGACGGTTGAAGTGTACGTCACCGGCCCGGGTTCCGGCCGTGAGGCGGCAATCAGAGCTCTTCAGGCTGCCGGCCTGGAGGTAACGATGATCAAAGACGTTACCCCCATCCCCCACAACGGATGCCGCCCGCCCAAGAGAAGAAGAGTATAACGGAGGTACGTGAACAATGGCAAGATATACAGGCGCCGTTTGCAAACAGTGCATGAGAGAACGTCAGAAGCTCTTTTTGAAGGGCGATCGTTGCTACAGCGAGAAGTGCGCTCTCACCAGACGTGAGAAGCTGCTGGCTCCCGGTCAGCATGGTGCTCGCCGCCGCAAACTCTCCGAGTACGGCACTCAGATGCGCGAGAAGCAGAAGGCAAGAAGATTCTACGGTGTTCTTGAAGGCCAGTTTGCTAAGTATTACGAAATGGCCATCAAGATGAAGGGTGTTGCCGGTGAAAACCTGCTCACCATTCTGGAAAGCAGACTGGACAACGTGGTTTACCGTCTCGGTTTCGCCATGTCCCGTCCTGAGGCTCGTCAGCTCGTCGTTCACGGCCATTTCACCGTTAACGGTAAGCGCGTTGACATCCCCTCCTACCTGGTAAAACCCGGCGATGTGATCGCTGTTAAGGAAACCAGCATGGACAGCACCAAGATCAAGGCTGTTCTGGAAGCCAACGCTTCTAAACCCGTACCCAAGTGGCTCGAATCCGATAAGGAAAAGGCTGTTGGTAAGGTTATCACCCTCGCAACCAGAGAAGATATCGATCTTCCTGTCGAGGAGCATCTCATCATCGAGTACTACTCCAAATAATCCCACATAAGTCCGTGCTAACATTCTATTAGCATAACCCAATGAACTATTTTGAAAGGGAGAATTAACGATGATAGATATCGAAAGACCGCAAATCGGCGTTGAATTTATATCGGAAGACGAAACCTACGGTAAATTTACCGTAGATCCGCTCGAGAGAGGCTATGGCATTACCTTAGGTAACTCGTTGCGTCGCATCATGCTCTCCTCACTGCCCGGTGTGGCCGTCCAGTCCATCAAGATCGATGGCGTGGCTCATGAGTTTTCTACCATCCCCGGCGTGAAGGAAGATGTGACCGAGCTGATCCTTAATATGAAAGGCTTGGTTGCTAAGCTGTACAGCGATGGCCCCAAGGTTGTCTATATTGAAGCTGTCGGTCCTTGCGAAGTCAAGGCCGGTGACATCAAGACCGATTCCGATGTCGAGATCCTCAATCCTGATATGCACATTGCCACTCTCGGCAAAGAGGGTAAACTCTTTATGAGCGTGACCCTCGGCAAGGGCCGTGGCTATGCATTAGCCGATAAGAACAAAGAGCTTACCGGTGGCATTATCGGTGAAATTCCCATCGACTCGATTTATACCCCTGTTCTTAAGTGCAATTTCTCGGTATCGCCCATGCGTGTCGGTCAGGTTACTGACTTTGACCGCCTGACTCTGGAAGTTTGGACCAATGGCGTCATCTCGGCTAAGGCCGCCGTGGCGCTGGGTGCCAAGATCATGAGCGATCACCTGAGCCTGTTCATCAACCTGTCTGAAATGGGCAAATCCGCCGACGATGTGTGGAGAGCCGATCAGACGGCCGATAACCGCAAGATCTTGGACATGACCATTGAAGAACTCGACCTGTCGGTTCGTTCCTTCAACTGTCTCAAGCGTGCCGGTATCAATACGGTGGACGATTTGGCCAATAAGACCCAGGAAGATATGATCAAGGTTCGTAACCTTGGTAAGAAGTCGCTGGAAGAGGTTATTGCAAAACTGAAGTCCCTCGGTTTAGCTTTGAGAGACGAAGAAGAATAATAAGTGTTTAGCCTGCAACGGCCAAACAAGGCATTATTAGAAGGAGGTACAGGGTTATGCCCGGAACCAGAAAGTTAGGCAGACCTACTGATCAGAGAATGGCTATGCTTCGCGGCATGGTGACCTATCTGCTCGAAAACGGCCGCATTGAGACCACTCTCACTCGCGCCAAAGAGGTATCTGCCCTCGCTGAAAAAATGATCACCTTAGGCAAAAAGGGTGACCTGGCTGCATACCGTCAGGCACTTGCCTTTATTACCAAAGAGGATGTGGCTCATGATCTGTTCACCATCCTGGCTCCCAAGATGGCCAAGCGTAACGGCGGTTACACCCGCATTTACAAACTCGGTCCCCGTCGTGGCGATGGTGCCGAGATGGCAATCATCGAACTGGTAACGGTTCGTGAGGAGATGGAGGCTGCTGAAAAGAAGAAGAAAGCTGCCGCCAAGCGTGCCGCTACCAAGAAGGCTCCCAAGAAGGTTGAAGAAACCGTTTCTGTGGAAGAAGCCGACAAGGTCGCCGCTGAAGAGATCAAGGCTGAGGTTTCCGAGGAAGTCAAAAAGGCTGCTGCCAAGAAGACTGCCGAGAAGGTCGAAGCTGCCGAAGTAGTAGAAGAAACCGCTACCGAAGAGTAAACAGTAAAAAAGAGATACTCGAAAGAGTATCTCTTTTTTATTGTAAGAAAAACCACGGAAAAATACCGAAAAACCATTGCAAAATTTGACATTTCGTATTATCATAAAGATATATATTACCATATAGGAGGACCGTTTCATGTTACGCACAGAAATGACTGGAAAAGTAGCAGTCATTACCGCCGGTGCCGGTGTCATCGGTGAGGAAATCTGCAAAACTTTTGCCGCATCCGGCGCCGCCGTTGCCGTTTGTGATAAGGATGCCGCTGCCGCTGAAAAGGTAGCTGCAGTTATTACCGCCGCAGGCGGTACTGCCAAGGGCTATGCCCTCGATATCCGCAAGAAGGAAACCTTCGCCGATGTCGTTTCGGCCATCGCTGCCGATCTCGGTGGTATCGATATTTTGATCAATAACGAGAATGAGGAAATTGCTCCCGACGACCGTAAACCCCTGCATGAGTTTGATATGGACATGTATGATGATATGGTCAATGCCGGCATCAACGGCATCTACTATTTCTCCAAAGCCTGCACGCAGGAAATGGAAAAGCGTGGTAAGGGTGCTATCGTTAACGTTCTGTCCATCCGTGGCATGGTGCCGGTGGCCAATCAGAGCCCTGTTGTGGCCGTGGCCGCCGCTCAGATCGGCTATACCCGTATGTGGGGTGTGGAAATGAAGGATTATAACATCCGTGTCAACGCCGTTGCGGCCGGTCTTTCCCGCAACGAGAAGAACGCCGATACCTTGACCAATCCCGAAGCCAAACTTTCCCATGTTGCCGTTAAGCGTCTGTGCCATCCGGCCGATGTGGCGAATGCCGCCCTGTTCCTGGCCAGCGATGATGCCGCTTATATCACCGGTGCGGTATTGCCCGTCGATGGCGGTTTGAACGCCGGCTATGTGAGAAGCTTCTAAGGAGGAATGGACAATGAGAATCGATTGTGATAGAGTGAACGACCCCATCGAGAAAATCTTTGACGGTGTCTATGGATATAAAAAGCCCTACAACTGCATGAAGGCCGATCTTAAGGATCGTGTTGCCGTCATTACCGGCGCTTCGGGCATGATCGGTGGTGCTACAGCTGATCTGTATGCCAAGTCGGGTTGCCACATTGCCATCCTCGATATTGCCGATGAAAAAGGCGAAGCCCGTGCCAAGCGCATCCGTGAAGAGGACGGGGTGAAGGCCAAGTATTATCATTGCAACCTCGGCTCCCGTGAGGAGATTTCCAATGTGATTAAGCAGGTTTATGCCGATTTTGGCAAGATCGATATTCTGTTCTGCAACGCCGGCGGAAACTGGGGCAACCGCGAACCCCTGCCTAAGTTCGACGATGCGAAATTTGAATTGAATAATGAATTGAACCTACATAACGGCACCGTTTGGATCATCAAACAGGTTATTCCCCAGATGATCGAGCAGGGAAGTGGTTGCGTCTTGCTGACCTCCAGCGTCTGCGGTGTGACAGGTCTTCGTCGCCAGTGCGGTTTTGTCGGCTCGAAGTTTGCCATGGCGGCTTTGACCAAGTCGATGGCACTTGAATATGCCAAGTACGGCATCCGTGTCAACTGCCTGGCTCCCGGAAGCCTGCCCCCGCCCAGCGCAAAACTCAATTTCCTGTGGGATACCGTTACCTTCGAAGATTACGATGCCAACTTTGAGCGTCCCGATAGCATGGTTTACGATATTGCCGCCCGCCGCCCTGCCTATCCTACCGATATGGCCGGCCTGATGCTGTATTTGGCATCGGATGATGCTTCGTATACTACCGGTCAGGTCATCTGTGTGGACGGTGGCTGGACTGCCGGATTCTCGGGCGATTATTAATAAAAAGGAGAGAAAATCATGGCAAGTTTTGCACAAAAAGTAGCCGCCCATCGTGTCGGCAAAGGGGAATTGGCAGTATTCTATGTCGGTCAAGCGGGTTATCTCATCAAAACGCATGACGGCAAATTCATCGGTCTGGATATGTATCTGACCGATTGCGTCGAGCGCCTTTGCAATTTCCGCCGCATCAGCGCCAAGATATTGGCACCCGATGAACTGACTTTTGACTATGTTCTGGTTTCCCATAACCATCCCGATCATTTTGACGTGGACGCACTGCCCATCATCATGAGCGATGCCAACACCAAGATGATTACCAGCGTATGCGGCAAAGAGTCGGCCGATAAGGCAGGCATTAAGAAGAATGTATTTCCTCTGCGCCGTGGCGAGGATATTAAGTTTGACGATATCCGTGTCCGTGCCGTCTTTTGTGACCATGGCAAGCTGGCTCCCAACGCCCTCGGCTTTATCATCGAGATCGACGGCTTTAAGCTCTACTATGCCGGCGATACCTGCTATAGCCCTGAGGAGGTGGAAGCCTTTAAGCGTGAGAAGTTTGATCTCATGATGGCGCCCATCAACGGGGCCTTTGGCAACCTCAACGAGGAAGAGTGCGCCAAGTATGCCGCGCTCATTCAGCCGGAAATGACTCTGCCTTGCCACTTCTGGACCTTCGTTGAGCACGGCGGCGATCCGAGAAAGTTCGTCGAAGCGATGAAGACCGAAGCTCCCGAACAGGCCTATACCTTCCTGACGCAGGGCGAATATGTCCAGTTAAGGAAAGACGCATGATCGAAATTAAACAGAGCATGTATAAGGATATCGAGTCGGTCGTCGTGACCACCGATGCCCTCATCGCCACCTTCCTGCCCTCGCAGGGTGGGAAACTGGTCTCCCTCATCCGCAAGGAAACGGGGCGTGACTATCTGGCCCAGCGCAAGGGTGAAACCTATCGCAAGCTCGGCATTGAAACCGCTTATGTGCGGGCCGAATGTTCGGCGTATGACGATATGTTCCCCACCATCGACCCGTGGGCCTATCCCGACGGGCCATTAAAGGACAAACCCTATTTGGACCACGGCGAGGTCTCCCGTACGCCCGCTGTGGCAACGGTGGGAAGCGATTGTTTGGATACCTTCATGCGCTCGCAGTTCCTGCCCTATACCTTTGAAAAGCATATCACCGAGAACGCCCGTGGCGGCATCCGTATCGAGTTTACGGCAACCAATACCGGCGATGTGGATATGGACTTTATCTGGGCGGCTCATTTCATGGCCAACGCCGAAGAGGGCGGTACGGTCATCAGCCCCTTTGTTGACGGCGATAAAGCCGAAATGGTCTTCTCCTCCGATGCCAACCGCTTCGGTAAGCGCAACGATATTGTCACCCTGCCCTATGGCGTGGACGGCAAAACCCGCATCGATCGGAGCAATAAGCACGACGCGGTGAACGGTGATAGTTGGAAATTCTATTACAGCGACAAGTGCCCCGCCGGTTATCTGGGCTATCATTACCCCTCGGATAACTCTCGGCTGATGTTCACCTTTGATGAAACCTTGGTGCCCTATGCCGGCATCTGGATGAACGATGGCGACCACGGCAGTGCCCTCTCCGAGTTCCACAACTGTGCTCTCGAGATCTGCACCGGTTCCTTCGACCGTCCCGATACCGCCCGTGCACGCAACCAATACAGTGTCCTCCCTGCCAAGAGCCAGTTTAAGTGGTTTTTGGAATTAGATATTATTTGAAAGGAAAATGAATACCATGGGAAAAGTAGTAGTAGCAGGTTCTTTTATTTATGACATCGCGGCGTATGTGCCGCACGCCCCTGTCGCCGGTGAAACGGTTATGGGCTATGAGTGTAAGACCGGCCCCGGCGGAAAGGGTTCCAATCAGGCCGTCGCCGCCGCTAAGGCAGGCGCCGATGTGACCATGATCACCAAGGTCGGCAAGGACGATTTCGCCAAGGCCATGTTCGATTTCTACAACGCCAATGGCATGTCCACCAAGTACATCTATGAAACCGCTGAGGCCGGCACCGGCGCCGCCCCCATCATCATCGACGAAACAGGTCAGAACCGTATCGCCGTTGTCCTTGGCGCTAATGCGCTGCTGACCGCCGCTGAAGTGGCCGCCGCTGAAGAGGAAATCGCCGCTTCCGATGTTATCATCACCCAGTTCGAAACCTGCAACGAGGCGGTGACCGAGTTCATCCGTCTGGGCAAGAAACACGGTAAGATGATCATTGTCAACCCCGCCCCCATCAATAAGACCATCTCGGAAGAGATCTATAAGGGTGTCGATTATGTCACGCCCAACGAAACCGAGGCTGCCGCTTTGGCCGATATGGACGTGGTCGAAACTATCGACGATGCCCGTGAAGCCGCCAAGCGTATCATCAAGCTCGGCGCTAAGGCCGTGCTGATCACCCTCGGCTCCAACGGCTCCTTCCTCTATAACGGCACGGAAGAATTCCATGTCATGCCTATTAAGGTCAAGGCCGTCGATACCACCGGTGCCGGTGATGCCTTCAACGGCGGTTTCGCCTGCGCCAAGTCCTATGGCCTGAGCGATCTGGAAGCCATGCAGTTTGCTACCTGCGTAGCCGGCCTCTCGGTTACCAGACAGGGTACCTCTCCCGCCATGCCGTCCCGTGACGAAGTGCTGGAATGTTTGGAGAAGAACTTCAAATAAAAAGAAATCGGAACCGAAAGGTTCCGATTTTTCTTATCTGTGAAAGGATTTCACAAATGGCAGTGCATTTAGATTGCAATTGAGATAATGGCCGTCTCCGAACTGCTTCCGAAACACCAAATCTCCTTTATAATCCAAGCGGTAAGGTATATCCCGCCAATATGCCAAGTGCGGCCGAAATGCCAATGAGGAGTATGGGATGCACCTTCTTAAAGGCCAGCACCGCCATGCCCGCAAAGATGATAAGCGATACGTAAAAGGGAAGCCCCGAGAAAACGCTAAAATTTACCCCGTTCGGGAAGAACACCGTCTGTCCGATCGATAACACCGCCGCCCCGATCAGCCCGATCACGGCGGGTTTTAGCCCCGACATAGCGCCCTTGACGATTCGGTTGGTCTTAAACTTCTCGTAGCACTTGGCCACGATCAGAATGATGATAAAAGAGGGGAGTACCACGCCAAGTGTGGCGCAACATCCGCCAAGCAGGCCGCCCCATATCCCAAGACCGCCCGCCGTCTGCCCCATCTCGGTACCGACATAGGTGGCAATGTTCACGGCAAATGGGCCGGGGGTACTTTCGGCAATGGCAATGAAATTGACCAGCGCCTCGCCCGTCAGCCACCCGTGGGAGATGACCGCATCCTGAATCAGCGGAATCATGGCGTAGCCGCCGCCGAAAGTAAATAAGCCAATCTGGAAGAAGGCCCAGAACAGTTCTAAGAAAATCATTTCTTGGCCCTCCTCTCCAAAATCAGCGAGGACACAATGCCAACAACCGCCGCCCCGATGATGATAAACAGTACATTGATATCAAACAGAGCCGAAATGAGAAAGGCGGCCGCCGCAACGCCGTAGGCCAGCACCGTTTTCGGGCACTTCTTGGCCATCGTCCACAGCGATTTGAGAATGAGCGCCAGCACGCCCGCCCGAATACCGAAAAAGGCGTACCTCACTGCATCCACCTCTAAGAAGTTGCGCAGAACAAAGGCAATCAAGGTGATAATGATGTAAGAGGGAAGCACAACGCCCAGCGTGGCGCAGGCCGAACCCCAAAATCCCGCAACCCGACTGCCGATAAAGGTGGCCGAGTTGATGGCTATTGGGCCGGGTGTGCTTTCAGCAATGGCCAGTATTTCCAAAATGTCATCCTCACTCGCCCAGCCGTGCTTCTCCACCACCTCGCGCTGGATGAGGGGGATCATGGCATAGCCGCCGCCGAAGGTGAATCCGCCGATTTTAAAAAAGGTGGAAAATAAAGTCCACAATTTTTTGGCTTTCATAAGTTCTCCTAAGGAAAAAGCGCCGAGAACGGCGCTTTTATCATTTAATATTTTGCCTTTCCGTTCACAACCTGCTCAAAATCAATGGCACCCAGCCGTTTGCGAAGATCCACGGCCATGTCAATAAAAACATGGCGTACGGGGCAGGGAAGCCCCTGCTTAACATCGGGATGGCCGCACTCATAATCTTCACAGGTGCAACGGTTAACCGGAATTTCGCCCTCAATCGCCGTAATCACATCATACATCGAGATGTCCTTGGGCGCCTTGGCCAGCATATACCCGCCCGACTTTCCCTTATAGGAACGGACGATACCCGCCAGCAAGAGTTTGCGTAGGATTTTGAGGGTGAACCGCAATGATACCCCAATGCGCTCGGAAAGGGTAGGCGCATCGGTTTTTACATTGTTGCAGGAAAAGACATAGACGATACGCAAAGCGTAATCGGCTTCGAGCGTAATATTCATGAATTACTCAGCCTTAAAGCCGGCAGCCTTGCCCGAAGAACCGAACAGGCGCATCTTCTTCTTAACAACCTCTACGATAGCGGCACGGGCCGGACCGCAATAGTTGCGGGGGTCAAACTGCTCAGGATCCTCAGCAAAGACCTTCTTGATACCCTCGGTGTTGGCCACACGCAGGTCGGTATCAATGTTGATCTTGCAGATACCCAAAGAGATAGCCTTCTTGATCTGCTCCTCGGAAACACCCGAAGCACCGTGCAGTACCAGAGGTACCGAAACGGCCTTGCGGATCTCGGCCAGACGGTCAAAGTCGAGCTTGGGCTCGCCCTTGTACTTGCCGTGAGCCGTACCGATGGCAACAGCCAGAGAGTCAACGCCGCTATTCTCTACCAGATAGGCGGCTTCAGCCGGATTGGTGTATACGGCATCCTTCTCGTCAACCTGAACGTCATCCTCGATGCCGACCAGTTTGCCAAGCTCTGCCTCAACCGAAACGCCAACCGCATGGGCGGGAGCGCAAACGCTCTTGATTAGGGCAATGTTCTCCTCGATGGGCTTGGAAGAGCCGTCGATCATAACGTTGGTCCAACCATGGCGCAGGCAGTTCATGGTAGTTTCATATTTCAGACCGTGATCCAGATTAAGAACAACAGGAACGCTGGCCTTAGAAGCGGCTACCTTGAACATAGCCGAAAGGTAATCAATACCCGCATAGCGGATAGCACCCTCCGAGGTCTGCACGATAACAGGGGACTGTTCCTCTTCTGCGGCCTGAATAATGGCCTGTAAAAATTCCATGTTGTTGAAGTTGAAGGCACCGCAGGCATAACCGCGGAGCTGGGCGTCCAGCAGGACAGACTTACCAGATACGATCATTATAAATTCCTCCGTTAAAATAAGTTATTTCTAAATAGATATTATACCTTATCAGGAGAGTTTAATCAAGAGTTTTTTCGGCAATTGCGGCCATTCGCCGCAGGTTTTCAGCGTTTTTCCGTTTTTGCAGGATCAATCGGTCATAGCCGAGGTAGCAGGTCATTGCTATCGCCGCGATTCCCGCTATACCAAACCCAAGGGATAGCCCCGGCGTGCGGAAGGTAAAAGAAATTTCATTGACACCATCCTCGCACACGACGGCCATAAAACCAAGATTGACACGCAAAATCTCGGCAGGATTCCCGTTGACTGTTGCCGTCCAGCCGTCTTCATAAGGCACCGAGAAAAAGACCACCTGCTTACCCTGTCCGTCAAAGGTGCAGGTAAAGCCGTTTTTGGTGTAGGTGAAATTCTCTGCCGTGCGGCTACGGCGAGCCGCTGTCACCGAGTCCAGATCCAGCATATCGGCCGTCAGTACGGGATCGGCGGTCTGCGTCATGAAGGAGAGGGCATCTGCCTGCGCATCTTCTACCACAAGAGTGCTGAGCATCACATAAGGCCGCGAACTCTCAGCGAAATGCTCCTCCAGTTGGCTGCGGGTAATAAAATTATCGTAGGAAAAGCCCATGGGAATATGATAATCAAAGGCATAGACACGGTTCCCGTTGTCTTCATGAGAGTAGGTGTAGTTGGGATACTCATTTTGTACGGTCGAGTCCCCGTCAATCAGATACCGTACACTCAGCAGAGCGTGTAAGGCATCATTATTTAGCTGCGGCTCGGTGTTTACATCCCGCTTTTGTCCCACATGGTGATAAAAGTCGAAGATGGAGCCGGGCACTACCGAATGGAAGGCACGAATGGTCGGCATATTCCAGTACATCCCCGCATTGGTCTCGGTGTTTACCGTGTCAATGCGCTCGCCGTCTTGCAACAGGGTGGTCATCCTCTCCCGTCCTTCGATGTTACGCTCCACGTATTGTGCATGGTTGGTAATGGAAGAAGAAGCTTTGGATGAGCCTACATAAAACAGCCCGAACAGCAGGGTAAAGCAAGCCAATACAATGCCAAGCATGGGGGCAATGTTTTCCTTGTGCTTGTGAGCGTATCGCAACAGGAAAAAGACAAGGATCAGCCCCGTCACCGTAATGGCAATGTGGGCATAGAGTAAGGGAAGATTCGGAACCAAGCCTAAGGCCTCGGTTTCCTCGTTGTAAATCAGGGCTTGCGGCACGCATAATCCTAAGGAAATCAGCGCCGTAATGCCTATACCCCACTTCCACTCTTTCCACGAACATTCTTCTACCGCCTTCATGGTAATCAACGCCAAAATCAGAACAAAGGCAAAGAACCATCGGGTGTAGTAGTTGTTGGAAAAGAGCTGGAACATCGAGTTGAGAATGGGCACAAAGGCCATCACGAATAAAATGACACACAGATGGGAGAAAAAGTCTCTCGGTCGCCGCCGCAGCCATGTCATCGCGCCCGTAAAGCCAAACAAGGGTAGCCATGCCGTTACCGAACTCCATTTAGCCCCCGCATCGGGGAAGACATTGGGGGAGGAGCAGATTTCGGGCGGCAGGAAAAAGGCTTGCAAAATCTGATAGGGGCGCTGTACTTCATAGTAGGTAATCCACGCCCAGCCCTCCAAGTGGGTGGAGGCGCGGTCGATCTGCAAAGTGGTCAGCACCGCCGGCAACACGATAAAGGCGGCTAAGGCAAACCCCGCCACACACTCAAAAGCTAAGGAGCACAGCCGTTTGAAATTGAGGTCGGGCCAACCCTTGGTCAGCACCCGCACAAAAAAGTAAATAACAACGAAAATAACTTCGGCTACGAAGAAATAATAGTTGGTTAGGGCGTTCAAAAAGACGGCGAAACAGAGAAAACCCTTCTTGTTTTCGCTCAAAAGCTTCTCTAAACCGATCAGAATGAGAGGAAAAAAGGCGATAATATCGTGAAAATGATTGAAAAATATGTTATAAAAACAAAATCCCGAGAAGGCATAGAGCACAGATCCGATAAAAGCGTTGTTCTTTTTCTTCAAAAAGCGCTTCAAAAAGCCATAGGCCGTGGTGGCGGCTACCGCCGTTTTGAGTACGATCAAAAAGGGGATGGAGCCGGCTACCCAATCCATAGGGAGCAAGAGTGTCAGCCAGAAAAAGGGCGACCCGATCAGATAAAAGGCGTACGACCCGATGAAATTGGAACCCAGATCGGTGTTCCAGTTCCACATCAGTTGCCCGTTTCGGATTGACTCATTAGCCTCAATATAGAACGGGATCTGCTGGCAGTTGTAGTCCCCGATGTAGATAAAATAACCATGATCCATCAGTACGAAGGGGAGCATAATGACCAGCATCAGGGCAAAGGCACACAGAAATACCGTTAGATACTGTTGCCACGGTTTTTTGTTGGTTAAGGAGAGTAATTTCATAGCCATTCCTCCGCCCGCATGAGCGCACATATGGTTTTGGCATCGTTGATCTGGCCGTTTTTGCACATCTCCATGACCTTGGTTTTGGGATATTTAACAATATCTAAAAACTCATCGGCGTCGGGATTGGTGTGAGTAAAGGTCAGATTTTTAGCCAAATACAGATGGATTTTTTCCGAACAGTAGCCGCAGGTGGGGATGATATACCCAAGATCCTGCCATGTGGCGGCCACGGCACCAATTTCTTCTTCTAATTCCCGTTTAATGGCCGAGGATGGATCTTCGCCTTCCTCCAGTTTGCCGGCAGGAATCTCCAGCAGTTCGCGTCCTAAGGCATATCGGTATTGGCGTACCAAATAGATCTCATCCTGTTCGGTCACGGCTACTACCGCCACACCGCCCCGATGTTCCACGATCTCCCGCATCGATTCTTGCCCGTTGGGACAGAGAACACGGTCGTGTTTGACATGAATGACCCGTCCGTCAAAGACGGTTTGGCTGTGTAATGTTTTTTCTGTTTTATCCATAAATATCGCCATCCCTTCATACTCTTTATGGGGTGATCTGATGAATTCGTTATATAATCAATATCTAAATGAGGAGTATACCAAAGAACTGTGTGCCCAACTTGTCAAAATGGGGGCTTACTCCCGTAGCATCGGCCAAAGCGTGATGGGACGGGAGATTCCCGTACTTACCTTGGGAGAGGGAAAGCGTCGGCTACTCTATCTATGCGGCACCCATGCCGCCGAGACGGTGGCGGGCAATGTTCTGCTGGCCTTTGCCTATGATCTGCTGACGCAGAGGGAGATTTGCGCGATCTCCTGCCGACAGGCACTTGCTAAGTGCACCTTACATATCCTGCCCTTACTCAACCCTGACGGGGCGGAGATTGCGCAGGGGCGTATTGGGAATGAGGATCGTCCTCGGTTGCTCTTTTTCAATGAGGGAAATGAGGATTTTTCTCGGTGGCAGGCCAACGCCCGAGGTGTCGATCTCAACCACAATTTTGACGCCGACTTTGCACGGGGCAAACGGCTGGAGAGGGAGCATAATATTTTCGGTCCGTCATCGACCCGTTACGGAGGAAAGGAGCCATTTTCCGAGCCGGAAACGGCGGCGGTGCGGGACTTTATCGGGAAGGAAGATATCCATGCGCTGTTTGCCTTCCACACCCAAGGGGAGGAGATTTATCACGCAGGGGCGGGTTCAGCATCCATGGCGCGGATCTTTGCCAAGGCTTGTGGGTATATGGTTGGTGCGCCAGAGGGAATTGCCGCCTGTCGGGGGGCTAAGGATTGGTTCTGCGCCACCTACGACCGCCCCGGTTTCACCATAGAAATGGGACGGGGACAAAACCCCTTGCCGGTGCAGGACAGCCGTGCCATCTACCGGAAATGCCGAGAAATGCTCATGTTAACTACCATTATATCTTAATTCAAGGCAAAAAACAAGAACCCCCAACGGGGTTCTTGTGTTATTTATGGCATTGATCTTTCATGGCACAGCCTTCGCAACCACAACAACAAGAGCCCTTGCCCTTTTTTTTGTTGCGGATACGAAGAAGGATTACAGCGGCCACTGCCGTTATCACTATGCCTAAGATTACATAGTCAATCGGTTTCATGATTTACGCCTTCTTTATATATTTATTTTTACGGAAGAGGAAATGTCCCATCACAATGGCCACCGCACAGGCTATGCCGGTGCCGATGATGTTGCCCGTGCCGCCGATCCATGAGCCAAACTGATAGATCATCAGGGATATGGCATAGGCGAACACGCACATATAGATGATGGCAAAGGCCGTCCATTTCCAGTTATTCATCTCCCGCTTGATGGCGCCCATGGCCGCAAAGCAGGGAGCGCACAGCAGATTAAAGGTAAGGAAGGAAAAACCGGCTAATTGGTTGCCATTAAAAATAGTAGCCATGGCCTGCTCAGCCGTGCCCATACCCAGCGCACCGAACAGTCCGACAACCTCTTCTTTGGCGACTAATCCCAAAATGGTAGCCACGGCCGCCTGCCAGTATCCGAAGCCGAGAGGCTTGAAGATCCAAGCTAAGAACGAACCGATGTGGTTGAGTACTGAAACATCGCCGACGGTAAGGTTATTGAGAAGCCAGATGATGACACTGGCCGCAAAGATCACGGTACCTGCTCGTTTAATAAAGTCCCAGCCGCGTTCGCCCGTAGCCCGCAATACATTCTTAGGCTGGGGGGCGTGATAGGCGGGCAACTCCATAACAAAGGGAGCGGGATGTCCGGCAAAGGGCTTGGTTTTCTTCAGAATAATCCCCGAAATGACAACGGCACCGATGCCCAGCAGATAGGCCGAAGTAGCGATCCATGCACTACCGCCGAACATGGCACCCGCTAACAATCCAACGATAGGCATCTTCGCCCCGCAGGGAATAAAGCCGGTGGTCATGATAGTGATTTTACGGTCACGCTCCTGCTCAATGGTGCGGGAGGCCAGAATTCCCGGCACGCCGCAACCGGTGGCGATCAGCATCGGGATAAAGGATTTGCCCGAAAGTCCAAACTTGCGGAACAGACGGTCCATAATAAAGGCGACACGAGCCATATACCCACAGTCTTCCAGCATCGACAGAAGCAGGAACAAAATCAGCATCTGCGGCACAAAGCCAAGCACCGCCCCAATGCCGCCCAGAGCGCCTTCGGTAACTAGGCTGACCAGCCATTCCGATACGCCCCAACCGCTTAGCAGGCTCTCGGCACCGGGAATGATCCATTCGCCGAACAGGGTGTCATTCATAAATCCGACCGTCCAGTTACCCACCGTGCCGATGGAGATGGCGTACACGACAAACATAATGATGGCAAAAATGGGCAGAGCCAGCCAGCGGTTGGTCACCACACGGTCGATCTTGTCCGATACGGTGATGCGGGTCAGGCTCTTTTTCTTAAAGCAGCCGTGCAAGAGGGAATCGATATAGAGATAGCGCTCGTTGGTGATGATGCTCTCGGCATCGTCATCAAAATGCTGCTCCATTTTGACGATATCCTGCTCAATATGAGTAAGAATTTCGGGGGGAAGTCCTAATTTCTTAATCGCTTTTTCGTCACGCTCAAACAGTTTAATGGCGTACCAGCGTTGCTCCTCATCGGGCAGGTTATGTATGGCGGCTTCCTCAATGTGTGCCAGCACATGCTCCACTGTACCCGAGAAGATATGACGTGGCTCGGCCTTGCCGCGCCGAGCGGCTATGACGGCCGTATCGGCCGCATCGGTAATGCCGGTATTTTTGAGCGCTGAAATTTCCACGATCGGACAACCCAAACGCTGGGAAAGCACATCAATGTCGATCTTATCGCCGTTGCGGCGCACCACGTCCATCATGTTGATGGCGATGACAACAGGGATGCCCACCTCCATGAGCTGGGTGGTCAAATAGAGATTGCGCTCCAAATTGGTGCCGTCTACAATATTCAAAATGGCATCGGGGCGCTCCTCAATAAGCACATTGCGTGCCACGACCTCCTCCAAGGTATAGGGGGAGAGGGAATAAATGCCGGGCAGGTCGATCAGTGTCACCTGCTCATGCCCCTTGATCTTGCCTTCTTTTTTTTCTACCGTAACGCCCGGCCAGTTGCCCACATATTGATTCATGCCCGTCAGCGCATTAAACAGCGTGGTCTTGCCGCAGTTGGGGTTGCCCGCAAGGGCGATCTTGATTTCCATACCGTTCCTCTTATTATTCAATCTCAATCATTTGTGCGTCTTCCTTACGGATGGATAATTCATATCCACGCACCGTTAACTCCATCGGGTCGCCCAAAGGCGCAACCTTACGCAAATAAATATCGACCCCTTTGGTGATGCCCATATCCATAATGCGACGGCGCACCGCACCCTCGCCGTGCACCTTGATTACCTTTGCCGTTTTCCCGATCTTCAGATCCTTTAATGTGTTCATGTTTGACTCTCCTTGAGTTAGCCTATGCTAACTACAAACTAATTATAACGAGTGGAAGTAAAAAAGTCAAGATATAATTTGTCAAAATTTGCGAAATCGGTTGCCCCTTGCCAAACGAGGGGATTCGTGGTATGCTATAAACAAAGGAGGCGATGTCAATGAAAATTCAGGAATCGGGCGAGATGTATCTGGAAACGATTCTGCGCCTGTCCCGCCAAGGGAAACGGGTGCGGTCGATTGATATTGCCGAGGATATGGGCTACTCCAAGCCGAGCGTGAGCCGTGCGGTGGGACTGCTTCGAGAGGGGCAGTTTATTGCGGTGGACAAGGACGGGTATATTACCCTCACCGAGAAAGGGCAGGACACGGCGCAGAAGATTTACGAGCGGCATCAACTGCTCACCGCCTGCCTGATAAAGCTGGGCGTGAGCGAAAAGACGGCGGCCGAGGATGCCTGCAAGATCGAGCATGATATTTCAGATGAATCTTTTGAGGCAATAAAAAAATTCATGGAAACATAAAATAGGTCTTCTGCTTGGACAAAAGTAAGAAAACGCCCGAGAACAGGATATGTTCTCGGGCGAATTTTTTGCGTTGCGACCGTATTTTGAATGTCTTACAAGGTAGCCGCCATGACGGCCTTAATGGTGTGCATACGGTTCTCGGCCTCGTCGAAGACGATCGACTGCGGGCCTTCGAACACCTCGTCGGTGACCTCCATGCAGTCCAGTCCAAAGCGGCCGCAGATTTCGGCGCCCAGACCCGTTTTCAGATCATGGAAGGCGGGCAGGCAGTGCATGAAGCGGCATTGCGGGCCGGCAATGTCCATCAGTTCCTGCGTGACCCGATAGGGAGAGAGGGCACGGATGCGGTCTTCCCACACCTCAACCGGTTCGCCCATCGATACCCACACGTCGGTGTAGATAATATCCGCGCCTACCACGGCGGTGGCGGGGTCTTCACTCAATTCAATGGTGGCTCCCGTTTCGGCGGCAATGGCACGGGCCGTTTCGACCAGCGCATCGTCGGGGAAATAGCGGCGAGGGGCGCAGGCCACAAAGTGCATACCCATCTTGGCGCAACCGATCATCAGGGAGTTGCCCATATTATAGTGAGCCTCGCCCGTGTAGACGAGTTTTCTGCCTTTCAAAGAGCCGAAATGCTCCTTGATGGTAAGGAAATCGGCCAAGATCTGGGTGGGGTGGAACTCATTGGTCAGCCCATTCCAGACGGGAACGCCGGCGTATTTGGCCAGTTCTTCGACCAAATTCTGACCGTAGCCACGGTACTCAATGCCGTTGAACATCCGACCCAGTACCCGTGCGGTATCGGGGATGCTTTCCTTTTTGCCCATCTGCGAACCCGAGGGGTCGAGATAGACGGGGTGCATACCCAAGTCGGCCGCTGCTACCTCAAAGGCGCAACGGGTGCGGGTGCTGGTCTTTTCAAAAAGCAGGGCAATGCTTTTGCCCTCGTGATCCCGATGGGGGATGCCCGCTTTCTTTTTGGCCTTATAGTCGGCCGCCAAGTCGAGCAAATATTCAATTTCTTCGGGGGTAAAATCCAGTAATTTCAGAAAATGTCTGCCTTTTAACATACGACGCTCCTAATGATTTCTATTGCTTTTTCGAGGGTTTCCATAGGAATGTTGAGGGCGGGCAACAGCCGCACCTTGTCCTTAGCCGTCAGACACAGTACGCCTTGTTCCATGCAGGCGGCTACTACCTCGGCGGCGGGTTTGACCGTTTTAATGCCGATCATGAGTCCCATACCCGTCACGGCTTCTACGCCGTCGGCATTTGAGAGGGTATCAAATACATATTGGCTCTTTTTACGGACATCGGCCAGCATCGCCTCGTCGATGCGGGAGAGGACATACTCGGCCGCCGCACAGGCGATGGGGTTGCCGCCAAAGGTGGAACCATGGTCGCCAAAGGACAGTACCGATTCCATTTTCTCGCTCATCAGTGTAGCCCCCAGCGGAAGACCGCCCGCCAAGCCCTTGGCGGTGGATACCACATCGGGAGCGATGCTGTAGTTCATATAGGAATAGAGAGCGCCCGAACGGCCGTTGCCGCTCTGCACCTCGTCGATCATCAGCACAATGTCTTCCTTGGCGCACAACTCGGCCACGCCCTTGACATAGTCCTGATCAAGCGCACGCACGCCGCCTTCGCCCTGCACACATTCCATGAGAATGCCTGCGACCTTGTGGTTGGCCACGGCGTTTTGGAAGGCGGAAAGGTCATTGGCGGGGACATGGATAAACCCGTCGGTCAACGGCTGGAACAGTTTATGAAAATGATCCTGACCGGTGGCGGCCAGCGTGGTTAAGGTGCGGCCGTGGAAGCTCTGTTCCAAGGTAATGATGGTATAGTAATCAGCACCCTTGTGCTCGGCGGCGTATTTACGGGCGAGTTTGATGGCGCACTCGTTGGCTTCGGCGCCCGAGTTGCTGAAAAAGACCTTGCTCATGCCGGTGCGAGTGCACAGTTGCTCGGCCAAGCGTGCGCAGGGGTGGGTATAGTAGAGGTTGGAAGTATGGCTAACCCGATCGAGCTGATCGGTTACTGCCGCTTTCCAGCCATCGTCGCCGTGGCCCAGCGCCGTGACGCCGATGCCCGAGCCCATATCGATATATTCTTTGCCTGTTTCATCGTAGACCAGCGAGCCTTTGCCCGAAACGATTTCTAGATCGAAGCGTTTATAGGTGTTGGCTACATAGGTTTTGTCAATCTGTTTCATTTTGTCACCATCGTACCGGCGCCTTCGTCGGTCAGCAATTCCATCAGGATCGAGTGGGGGACGCGGCCGTCCATAATGATGACCGAGTGCACGCCTTTATGTACCGCTTCGATGCAGCAATCCACCTTGGGGATCATGCCGCCCGAGATGATGCCCTGCTCCTGCAGGTGCTCGGCCTCGTCCAGTGTGATCTTAGGGATGAGGGTAGAGGGATCGTCCTTGTCCTTGAGGATGCCGGCGATATCGGTCATCATGATCAGACGTTCGGCGCCCAGCGCTCCCGCAATGAAGGCGGCGGCGGTGTCGCCGTTGATGTTGTAGGCGTTGCCCTCATGATCGCAACCGATGGTGGAAATGACGGGGATATAGCCTTTTTCCAATAGGTCAAAGACGGGCTGGATGTTGACGTTGGTGATCTGCCCGACATAGCCCAGTTTCTCGTTCTTAACTTTGGCTTCGATGAGTCGGCCGTCCATACCCGAAATGCCCATGGCACGTCCGCCCTTCATTTCCAAGAGGTTGACAAGCGTTTTGTTGACTTTACCGGCCAACACCATTTGGACGATATCGACCGTTTCCTTATCGGTAACACGCAGGCCGTCAACAAACTCAGGCTTTTTGCCCAGTTTGTCCATCAGTTCATTGATTTCAGGGCCGCCGCCGTGCACCAGCACGATCTTGACCCCGATCAGCCACAGCAGGACGATATCTTCCATCACTTGCTGTTTGAGGTGTTCGTTGATCATGGCGTTGCCGCCGTATTTGACTACGACGATCTGGCCGGTATAACGTTTGATGTGTGGCAGGGCTTGGGTAAGGACCTCGGCCCGCTCGGCATTGGAAAATTCGTTCATCAGGTTCTGTAATCTCCGTTTATTTTTACATAGTCATAGGTCAGATCGCAACCCCAGGCAGTGGCGCAAGAGGTGCCGCTATCGAGCGTGACCAGAATTTCAATCTCTTTCTCCAGCAGGATCTCTTTAGCCTTTTCTTCCGAGAATTCGACGCCGGCACCGTTGCGGCAGACCTCAATCGTGCCTTTGTTGCTACGGAAGCAGACGCCGACCTTATTGACATCGACATCGGCGCCCGAATAGCCAATGGCGCACAGGACACGCCCCCAGTTGGCGTCGGCGCCGAACATGGCCGCCTTGAGCAGGGAAGAACAGATAACCGATTTGGCTACCGTTTTGGCGGTGGCTTCGTTGGCTGCACCTGTTACTTTACACTCGAGCAGTTTGGTTGCGCCCTCGCCGTCGCCTGCAATGGTGCGGCACAGATAGACGGTTACCGAATTGAGTGCCTGGCAGAAGGTGGCGAAATCGTCTCCCTCGCAGTCAATCACGGAATTTTCCGCTAAGCCGTTGGCCAGAACCGTTACCATATCATTGGTGGAGGTATCGCCATCGACCGAGAGCATATTAAAGGTATTGGTAATATCATGCGAAAGTGCCTGCCCAAGCATGGCGGGGGTGATGGCAACGTCGCTGGTGATAAAGACCAGCATGGTGGCCATGTTGGGATGGATCATACCGCTTCCCTTGGCAATACCGCCGATGCGGCAGGTTTTACCGCCGATCTCAAACTCTACGGCAATTTCTTTTTTAACGGTGTCGGTTGTCATGATACCTTCGGCGGCGGCATCCGAACCGTTTATACTTAAGCCGGCTGCCAGGGAGGGGATCCCGGCAGCAATTGGCTCAAGAGGCAAAGGCTGACCGATGACACCGGTAGAAGCAACCACGATATCGCGCGGATTGATTCCCAAGGCATCGGCAGTCATTTTGCTCATCTTTTCGGCAATCTCAATACCGTCGGCATTGCAGGTATTGGCGTTGCCGCTGTTGCAGATCACGGCCTGTGCCATGCCGTTTTCCAGATGGCGGCGGGTCACCGTCAGCGGTGCGCCCTTCACCAGATTGGTGGTGTAGACGGCGGCGGCGGTGGCCGGCACCTGACTGTAAATCAAGGCCAGATCTTTCTTGGTTTTGTTATGGCGGATCCCGCAATGGATCCCGTTGGCGGTAAAGCCCTTAGCGGCACATACGCCGCCTTGAATGGTTTTCATCTTAAATTTCTAATCCTTTCGATTCCTCGACACCCATGCGGATATTCATGTTTTGTATGGCGGCACCCGATGCCCCTTTGCCTAAATTATCAAAGCGGGCGATGAGCAGTAAGCGGTCATTATTCCCCTGTACCGTTACCGCCATGCTGTCCCGTCCGGCGTAAGCGTTTGCCGATAAAAATCCGCCCTCGCTCGCCTCGGGGATAAAACGAATCAATCCGTTGGCATATCTTTGTAAGTATACATCTTCTACCGTCTTTTTGTCAACCCCGTGAAGGCCTACCGTTACCTCCATACCGGCATAAAAATCGCCGACAATCGGGCAAAAAACGGGGGCGGTCGTCAATCCGCATACCTTCACCATTTCGGGCAGGTGTTTATGGGTTTGTGTTAAGCCGTATTGACGGGGGGCATTCAGTAACCAATCCCGCTCATCGGCTTCATATTCGGCAATCATCTTTTTGCCGCCGCCCGAATAGCCGGTTAAGGAAAAGGCGGTGAGTGCCGTGTCGGGGGCTATCACGCCCGCCGCCACCAAAGGCTCTACCAAAGCAATAAACCCGCTGGCGTGACATCCCGGATTGGCGATGCGGCTGGCCTTTTCGATTTTCTCCCGCTGTCCTGCCAGTTCGGCCATGCCGTAGACCCAGCCATCGGCCGTGCGATGTGCCGTTGAAGTATCAATTACCGTTGTGTTCTCATTCTCAATCAGAGAAACGGCTTCTATCGCCGCCGCATCGGGCAAACATAAAAAGGCAATGTCGGCACGGTTGAGGGCATCCTGTCTGGCCGCTGTGTCTTTGCGATAGGCCTCACTTAAGGTGATTCGCTCAATATCTTTGCGCTGACTGAGGCGTTCTTCTATCCGAAGCCCAGTGGTTCCCACACTGCCGTCAATGAATACTTTTGTCATGTTTTTGCCTTCTCTCTGAATAAATATGCAACAATTATACGCTCATTGCCCCATAATGTCAAGAAATTTTTATGGGTTTATACGAAAAAATGATTTATTTATGTATAATTTGCAATTGCACAACATCAAGTTGCATTTTTGATACGAGTTTTTATGGTACTGCCCTTGTTTTTGGTTTTTTTTTATGATATAGTAAAGTAGCGAGAAATCGGATATTGTATAAAAAAGGAAGGAACGTGAAAATGGCATCCTATGTTTTTGCCTCAGGTGGCATGAAAAATTTTGTCGTGATTCCGGCCGCTGTGGTCGATCGGCATTTAAGTGCCTGCGATGGCGATGCGCTGAAAGTATTGCTGTATCTGTTGCGCCACGAGGATGTCAGCGTGACCGATGCCGAACTGTGCACCGCCTGCCACATCTCCGAACAGGCACTTGCGCAGGCAATGGAATATTGGATGAAAACCGGCGTGTTGCGTAAAAACGGTGCGACCTTGTATTTGGCATCTGCTCAGCCTACCTCTTCGGCCATGCCGGTATTTTCGGGCGAGTCGATTGCCATGCGGGCCACGCAGGACCGTATGTTGGCCGAACTGTTCTCGCAAGCCGAGCGTATCCGCAATAAAACCCTTTCACCTTCCGAAATCAATACCATCTATAATTTATATGATACCATTGGTTTGCCTGCCTCGGTTATTGCCCTGTTGTTGGAATATTGCCAGGAAGCGGGGAAAACGGGCACCCAGTATATGTATGTCACCGGTGCTGCCTGGTGCGAGGAAGGGATTACCACGGCCGAAGCTGCCAACGAGAAGATTGAATCGCTCCGCCGTGCTCGTGCTTTAGAGGGGCGGGTTAAGTCAGCACTGGGTATTGACCGTGCGCTGTCCACCAAGGAGAGAGGCTTCCTTAGCACATGGACAGAAAGTTTGGGATACGGAGTGGAGGAGATTGTCTATGCCTTTGAGCAGGCGGTAGACAATACCGGAAAACTCAGTTTTTCCTATATGAATAAGGTTTTGCAGAATAATTACGAGAGCGGTTGCCGTACGGTGGAAGATATGCGAAAGCAGACTCCGCCCGCATCCGCGCCTAAACCCAAAAAGAGCAGCCGCAAACTGAAAAATAATACCGATATTACGATACAGAAAGAAGATCTGTTTGTGCCCTTCTGGGTTGTGGAAGGGGAGGAGGAATAAAAATGGCGTATGATGTAAGCATCATTGAAGCGGTTGATGAGCAGTTTCGCCGCCGCAGGGAAGACAGTATAGCGGCGCTGGAACGCCGCCGTGCCGAGGCCTATAAAAAAGACCCCAAGATCCGTGCCGTGGATGCCGAGCTGTCCCGCAAGTATCGGGAATTGATCACATCCGCTTTCGGCGGTAAAGCCCCCAGCAAGAAGGAGACCCGCGCGATTGCCGTGGATCATCTGGCCACCCGTGCCGAACTGCTGGTGCAGGCAGGATTCCCCGTTGATTATCTGGAACTCAAATACCATTGCTCCAAATGCTCCGACGAGGGCTTTATTCAGGGTAAAATGTGTACCTGCTATCGCAAGGCGCTCAATAAAGAAGCGGCAAGCCGTACCAAACTGGCCAGACTGATGGAGGAGCAAACCTTTAAGTCTTTTAAATTGGACTTGTATCCCGAAGGTGCTGCCCGTAAAAACATGGAGCGAATCTATAATAAAGTTAAGGATTATGCCGAGAATTTTTCGGCCAAGTCGGGCAATATGCTCTTTACCGGCGGTACCGGCGTAGGCAAGACCTTCTTGTCCTCAGCCGTTGCCCGCCATGTCATTGATAAGGGTTTCTCGGTTGTCTATGACAGTATTTCCAATATTATCAGCGAGTTTGAAGCGGTCAAATTTAATAAGGCACAGATCGATCTGAGCAAGTACGATACCTGTGATCTGCTGATTATCGATGATCTGGGCACCGAAATGATCACCCAGTTCTCCGAATCGGTCGTCTATACCCTGCTGAATAATCGAATCAATATGCGTAAACCCATGATCGTCAGCACCAACATCAATGCCGATCAGGTCGGAGAAATGTATTCCCAAAGTGTTGTATCCCGTTTGTCGGGTGAATTTTTGATTTTGCCGTTCAAAGGAAACGATTTGCGTCAATTCCGAAAAAAATAATTATTATAGGAAGGAAATATCATGATTACCAAAACAGATTTTTACGGCTATGAGAAATATACCATTGCTTCCGAGCGTCTTTCGGTCGAGGTAATGACCCTCGGTGCTACCGTCACCTCCATCAAGCTGGATGGCAAGGAGTTTGCCATGGGACTTAAAACCCCGAAGGAGTATCAGGATTGCCCCAACTATGTGGGATGCATCGTTGGCCGTTATGCCAACCGCATTGCCAAATCCCGCTTCACCTTAAACGGTCAGGAATACGTCCTGCCTGCCAATGAGGGTCAGAACCAACTGCACGGCGGCCCGCATGCCTTCAACAGTCGGGTATGGAAGGCGCAGCCGGTTGGAGAGAATAGCGTCATTTTTGCTATCGATTCGCCCATGATGGATAACGGCTACCCCGGCAACCTTTCGGCCAGCGTAACCTATACCGTCACCGATGACAAATTGCGCATTGATTTTGATGCCGATTCGGATGCCGATACCCTCTATGCCCCCACTACCCATTTGTATTTCACCGTTGGCGGTCCCGGCCGCTCGCTCGATACCATTTTGTGGATGAACGCCTCCACCTATCTGGCTGTGGATGAGGAGCTGATCCCCGTCGGCGATCCCGTTGCCGTATCGGGTGCTCACGATTTCCGTACTGCCCATAAGATCGGTCAGGATTTTGATACCTTCTTTGTGTTGGATGGAGAAGGAAAGGCCGCTGTTTGCGAGAAGGACGGCGCCCGCATGACCATTGCCACCGATATGCCCGGTCTGCAACTGTATACCGGTCAGGGGTTGCCGGAAAGCCTTGGCGCTTATTGCGGCTTTGCTCTCGAGCCGGCCATCCATCCCAACAGCCCCAACCGTCCCGATTTCCCCTCGCCTGTACTCAAGAGAGGCGACCATTATCATAAGTATATCGACTATACCTTTGAACTCATCTGATATGACCAAAATAGAGTATTTGCGCGGGCAGATGGCGGCTCACCCTGCCACCTGCCCGCAAGATTTGATAAAGCATAGTTACCAAGCCGCCTTCGGGGCTGAGCATCTGCTGGCGGATAAGGAAGCGGCCAAGCGGTATTTTGATGAGGAGTTTGCGGCCGTGGCGCCACGCCAAGGAAAGTTGTGTGAGCCGATCTCCGACCATGTCTGCCGTGTGCATCTGGATGTCTGGAAGCAGAAAGGTCTGCCTGCCGAATGGCTTTTTTCCCTCTTTATCCAGTCTAAACCTCAGCGGGAAAGCATTGATGAATGGCTGGATGCCGTGGAAGAACTGACCGCACAGCCCATCGACGGCAACTATCGCAAAGCACCCCATCCCATCCATCATTCGCAGGCGTATCGGCAGGCGGAGGGACCGAGTTATCGAGTTGTTTCTCGCTATTTGTGCCGCCTGATTCCCATATTGGAGAAGATGGGGCAGGTAACGGCTATTGACGGACGCGCCGCCGCAGGCAAAACCACATTGGCCAAGGAACTGGCCGCTGTGACCGGTGCTTCGGTTATTCATATGGACGATTTCTTTTTGCCGATGGAATTGCGCACTCCGGAGCGGCTCAATGAGGCGGGCGGGAATATCCACTATGAACGCTTTGAATCCGAGATTTTACCCTTTGTGCGGGAGGATGCCCCCTTTACCTATCGCCGCTTTGATTGCAGTCAAATGGCCTTGGGGGATTTTCAAACGGTCGAAAGGGGAAGACGAATTGTAGAAGGTTCCTATAGTCATCATCCTCGTTTTGGTGACTATGCTGATTTGACTGTTTTTTGCGATGTTGACCCGCAGGAGCAAATGTGCCGCATCCGCCGCCGCAACCCCGATCTGGCCGAGCGGTTTGAAAAAGAATGGATCCCCATGGAAGAAAAATATATAGAAAGTTATAGCATAAGAAAAGGACTCGTTATTTAACGAGTCCTTTGATCTTTTTTACTGTTTCCATGACGATCAGCGGAACCAAGATCAGCCCAAGTCCCACTGCATATTGCCACCACGGCAACAACACTAAGCCGAAAGCGCCGCTCAGTCCCGGGGTAAAGAGCACCAGTACTACCAAGGCGACCGACACAGCGGCTGACAGATTCAGTTTTCGGTTGGAGAATGGTCCGATAGCAAACAGCGAGTGCTCGGAGCGCATATTATAGGCCTGCACCACCTGCGACAGTGCCAGCACCATGAAGGCTAAGGTCTGGCCTCGCATGACAAAGGTATCGTTGCCCTGCCAGCCAATCCAAAAGGCGATCAATGACAGAAGTCCGAACATGAGCCCTTGTAACGCCACGCGCACCCCCAGCCCGTTGGCAAATATGCCCTCGGTTTTGGGTTTTGGCTTTTGGGTCATAATGTCTGTTTCCACATCCTCCATGCCAAGCGCAATGGCAGGCAGTGAGTCGGTCACAAGGTTTATCCATAACAACTGCATGGACAGCAGGGGAGTCTGATGCCATAACAGCATGGCGACAAACACGGTAATCACCTCGCCGATATTGGTGCCCAGCAGGAAGCCAACCACCTTTTTGATGTTGGCATAAATCCCTCGGCCTTCCCGAACCGCATCGACAATGGTGGCAAAATTATCATCGGTCAGCGTCATGTCGGAGGCGCCCTTGGCCACATCGGTACCGGTAATGCCCATGGCGCAACCGATATCGGCCGCCTTGAGTGCGGGTGCGTCGTTGACGCCGTCGCCCGTCATCGATACCACCTGCCCCCGCCGTTGCCACGCCTTGACAATGCGGATCTTGTTTTCGGGTGATACACGGGCATACACCGAAACGTGCTCGACCTGACCGTCCAATTCGGTTTCATCCATCGCATCCAACTCGGCGCCTGTAATGGCGCGGTCGCCGTCTTGCAAAATCCCCAGATCCTTGGCAATGGCCGAAGCGGTTACCACATGATCGCCTGTAATCATGATGGGCTTAATGCCCGCCTTACGGCAGGTCGCTACCGCCTCCTTGGCTTCAGGGCGGGGTGGATCGATCATGCCCACCAGTCCTAAAAAGGTCAGTCCGTTTTCCAAATCCTCGCTGGTCGGATGTTCGGGAACGGCATCTAAGGTCTTGCAGGCCACGGCCAGTACCCGCAAGGCATCACGGCTCATGCTCTCGGTCATGGTCTTGGCCGATTCGATATCTCCTTTGATGCAAAGCGGTGCCATCATATCAAAGGCACCCTTAACAATGGCAATCGGTTTACCCTCAATCTCGTTGACCGTTGTCATCAGTTTGCGGTCGGAGTCAAAGGGCAGTTCGGCCAAACGGGGACAGGCGGCGTTGAGCGCATCTTTCTCCATGCCGTTTTTGTGTGCGGCTACCACAATGGCCGTTTCGGTCGGGTCGCCGATGTGCGTTTCTTTACCGTCCTCAAAAAGAACCGAGCCGTCACAGCATAGTGTGGCATAGTTGAGTAGTGCCCGTGCCGACGGGGAATTGTTATCGGTCACCTCCTCGACCTGCTTGGTGCTGTCTACATATACCTTAGTAAGGGTCATGCGGTTTTGGGTCAGTGTGCCCGTCTTATCCGAACAAATGACCGAGGCTCCGCCCAACGTTTCCACCGCAGGTAAACGGCGGATCAGGGCGTTTTTCTTGACCATCCGCTGCACTCCAATGGACAGTACAATGGTCACAATGGCAGGCAGGCCCTCGGGAATGGCCGATACGGCTAAAGAAACGGCCGTCATAAACAAATGCATCGGGTCTAAATTATTGAGCAACCCTACGATAAAAATAACCAAACAAGCACCAAGGGCCACAAAACCGAGGAGTTTACCCAGTTGTGTCAGTTTCTGCTGTAAGGGTGTCTGGGTTTCATCTTCTCCCTCCAGCAGTCCTGCAATCTTACCCATCTCGGTGTTCATGCCGGTGGCAGTCACCACCGCCGTGGCCGTGCCGTAGGTGATCGAGCAGCCCGAAAAGACCATGTTGCTACGGTCGCCCAGCGGTGCATCTTCAGCTATGGTTGCCGTGTGATCTTTTTCCGAGGGGACCGATTCTCCCGTCAAGGCCGATTCTTCGCTTTTGAGCGATACCGAGCGGATCAAACGGGCATCGGCCGGCACAAAATCACCCGCTTCCAGTCGAATGATATCTCCCGGTACCAATTGCGAAGCGTCCATAATCATTTCCGTGCCGCCCCGTAAGACCTTGGCGTGCGGGGCAGACATATTCTTCAAGGCATCTAACGCTTTCTCGGCCTTGCCTTCTTGGTATACCCCCATGACGGCGTTGAGAATGACGATCAGTACGATCAATAACGGCTCGAATAACTCGCCCCAGTTGCCTTCTATGGCGATCATCACAAAGGATACTACCGCCGCCGCCAACAAAATCAGGATCATAACATCCTTGAATTGATCAAGAAATCGAGCGAGTAAGCCCTTCTTTTTCTTCTCTTTGAGTGTGTTTGGACCAAATTGGGTGAATTGTTCTGTCGCCCGTTCATGGGACAGTCCTTGTTGTTCATCGGTACCAAATTGTTCAAATAATTCTGAGAGAGGTTGTGTGTGAATGGACATATCGTGCCTCCTTACCTTCTTTTCTTATAGTATACCATCTTTGCCTGCTTCTTTCATCGGACAAAATAAATATATGTAACAAATTAAATCCATTCTCTTGCTTTCTCTGTCAAATTGTGGTATATTTTAGATGAATAAGGGAGTAGTCGGCACAAATGTGTGATGATCAGTCAACATCATGGAGGTTTCTCCTGGCGTCATCGGAAACGACAAGACTTATCTGCAATTACAAGCGGATAAGTCTTTTTTTATCCGTAAAAAGGAGAAAGAGTATGGCGGACAACCGTAACACCAAACAAGCGCTGGCCGATTCGTTAAAGATGCAACTGAAGTCTAACCCCTTTGCCGGTATCAGTATTGCCCATATCTGTACCCCCTGCGGCATCAGCCGAAAAAGTTTCTATTATCATTTTCACGATAAGTATGAATTGGTCAACTGGATATTTCAAACCGAATGGTTGGATACGCACCCTGCAATGCCTACATGGGACTTGTCGGCTTTATGTGACTATTTGTATGAGAATCGTGATTTTTACCGTAAAGTGCTTTGTGTGAAAGATCAAAACTGTTTCGGTGAGTATTTACATGAACGATGCCGTGCCGCTCTTGACGAGTCTGACGGTTTTGGCGCCACCTTTTATGCCGATGCCTTTTTATGCGCCATAAAGCGCTGGCTTTGCTCTCATCCAATCCAATCTCCGCAGGAATTTGCCGCACAACTTTATACCTGTATAAAGAACAGCAGATGCTCACGATGAGCATCTGCTGTTCTTTTAATAATTGAAATATTTATAGAAGGAAGGGTAGGCGTTAAAGAATTGCTGAAGATTGGTGCGGCTGTTCGACCCCGGATCGTTAATGGAGAAATTCACAGCCGTTAGCCCCTGTCCGTTGTAACCGGTAATGACCACCCAATGCTGAGCACCGTAGCCGTTCCTTGCTCCGATCAAAACGGGCTTGCCCGCTTCCAGCAGAGAAGCGATGTTCGACAGGTTATAGGATGTTGTCACCCGATAATCGCTCGGCCAATATACATTGCCGGATGCGGTATAGGATAACCGTCGGCTCATCGCATCAGGGGTAATAGTCGTACCCGTGCGATAGGACTCCATCATGGCAATGCCCGTTGTGGTACAGCCGATCTGACCGATCGTCTTGCCCGAACTGCCAATCTTAACTCCGCTCCATCGGCTGTCCGTCTGTTTGTAGGACGGTACGGCCAAGGTTATGCCCGTCGGCTTTATGGTGTTGCCCGACAGATAGGTCGAACTGACATAGCCGGTCTTGGTGCCGTGATAGAGGATGCGGCTCCAGCCGTTGCTTGATGAGAGAACCAATACCGAATCGCCCTTATTCAGGCTGGCTACCCGTGCATAGTTTGTGCCCGCACCGCTGCGCACATTGAGCGTGCCCCAATTCACAGCAACGCTGGACTGCCGCCCCTCAATGGCGGTAATGTAATCGGCATGGCAGTAGCCGTACTGCCCGTCGCCGTACTGCACCTTCCACCAAGAACCGCTCTTGCTTAGGAGCGTGATATAACTGCCCTTGGGTAAGGATGTCAGAATGCTGTGCTGGGTGGATGCTCCGCTTCGCACATAAAGCGAGCCGTAAGAAACCGTGACTGCACCGGCATAAATGGGTGTATTGGCCCGTGCTGTCATGGGTGTACCGATGACCAGTATGGCCACCAGCAACATTGCAAATAGTCTTTTCATTTTATTTCACCTCCCGTGCATTATAGCATAAAAAGGGGTAGAAAAACCCTGAAAATTACAGGTAAAGTAAGCATCGGTTGCCAAAATCAGCAAGAGATGGTATACTGGTGACGGAAGGAGAGGGAATATGGATAATAAAACTATCGGGAAATTTATCGCCACTCGCCGCACACAACTGGGGCTTACCCAATCGGCCTTGGCCGAACAATTGCATATCACCGATAAGGCCGTTTCCCGCTGGGAACGAGGTTTGGGCTTGCCGAATGTCGGCAATCTGCCGGCACTGGCCGAAGCGCTTGGCGTGTCGGTTGATGAATTGCTATCCCCGCCACCACCCCGCTCAAACACCTACCATTGCATGCGGATCATGGCTATTATAACCCTTGCCGCCGTCGGAGTACTGGCCTATCTCAATCTCCTTTTCTATAAGCCACCCATTACCAACCCCTACTATTTACTCATGAAATCCACCCAACTGCAGGTTAAGGGTGACGATGGTATCGAATCGGTTTCCTTGCCGCGGGGTGTAGGGGAAGAACTGGCGCAAATGCTCGGTCAGAATATCGGCGGTATGCGAATAGAGAGCCAACCGCCCTATGAAGGCTGGGCTATCTATGAAGTCGGTAAGTATCGGTTTTACATTGATATGGACGGAGAGCCAACGCTCGTCTTTGTCCGTCTGCCAGATGCCGAGCGAATCAGCGGCCAAGAATTTTTTGATGAGTATTCATAAAAAATCCGAACTCATTCGAGTTGAAGGTGTAAGATAAAAGTAGACACAAAAAAGTGTCTACTTTTTCTTATGTGTTAAAATAAGATGGGAGGGAAACAA
>JAZQVM010000054.1:0-17523 GCA_045631845.1 Eubacteriales bacterium
TTGCCCCCGATCGAAGAATCGACCTGCGAGAGCAGGGTGGTGGGGATGTTATAAAAGTCAATGCCGCGCATGTAGGAAGCGGCGGCAAACCCCGCCAAATCTCCGACCACACCGCCGCCCACCGCCACCACGCAGTCCTTGCGGGTGAAATTCTCCTGCAACATGGTGCGGCAGAGTTCTTCAAAGGTGGCCAGACTCTTGTGCGCCTCGCCCTGCTCAATGGTAACAATAACAGGCGATTGGCATTGTTCGGCTACCGTCTGTGCGTAGTGAGCCGGTACGCCGGAATCGGTCACGATCAGTACGCGGCGGTTCAGATTGAGCAAAGAAGCGGCACGGGAGAGTGCGCCACGCGCAATGGTAATATCATAGGATTGATGGGGCAGAGTGACAGTCAGTGTCATAACGCACCTCACAGTTTGGTTTGATGGGAAAAGCGACCGACAATGCGGAGTTTATCGCACACCTGAGCCAGTTCCTGCATCATCCGCTTACCCTGCTCGGTCTTGGTATTGCCGTCGGCTTCCACATAGAAATAGTACTGCCACAGCAGTTCCTTCATGGGACGGGAACGCAATGTGCGCATGTTGAACCCGCAGTCACCGATAATCTGAATGGCTTTCGCTAACGCACCCGCCTCGTTACGGACGGTAAAGACCAAGATAAACTGATCATCCCGCGCGCCCGCCGAATCTTCTTCCACACGGGAAAAGACGGCAAAACGGGTGGTGTTGGTATTGCTTTCGTTGATATGGCTTTCTAAAATTTTAAGCCCGTACAACTCGGCCGTGTCACGGCTGGCAATGGCGGCAATGTGCGGATCGCCCTTGTCCAGCAGCTTCTTGGCGGCCACGGCAGTATTGGAGGCCGAACGGGCCTCAAAATGATTGCGGTCTATGTATTTGGCGCATTGAGCCAAGGCCTGCGGATGGGAAATCACGGTGGTGATCCCGTCACGGTCGGCCTCGGGCAGACCGATCAGATTGTGGGTGATCTCCAGTTCATAAATGCCGTTGACATGAAGCGGCCCCGAAAAGAGCAAATCCACCACCTGCGACACCTCGCCCGCATAACTGTTCTCAATGGGCAATACGGCGCAGTCGCAGTCGCCGTTTACAACCGCCTGATAAGCCTCTCCGAAACTCTCAAAGGCAATCTTCTCGGCATCGGCAAAAATCTTGCGGGAGGCAATGTAGGCAAAAGCCCCCTCCACGCCGCAATAGGCCACCTTCAGTCCGTGTTGCAGCTGATGTTGATACTGGCGGGACAGGCTCATGTTGTTGCGCAGAAAATTCACATAGAAACTGCGCAAGGTTTCATCCTCCACCAGCGTAGAGTTGCGGGCAATCACCTGCTCCTCACGGGCGGCATCCAGCACGGGCAGACCGTGCTCAATCTTATATTCGCTCACCTGCTGTACCGCCTGCATACGCTGTACGAACAGGTCAGCCATCTGCTTGTCAATATCGTTGATGGATTGACGGGCTTGTTCTAATTTATTCATGGATAAACTCCTTTGCTAATCGCTTGAAGGCCGGCAGAGCACGGCGAATGGTATCGGTATCCACACAGTAGGAAATGCGCAAATATCCCGACACCCCAAAACTGTCCGACGGCACCAATAACAGGTCATATTTCTTGGCCGCCTCTGAAAAGGCACGGGCATCGGCCATGGGGGACTTGACAAAGAGATAAAAAGCCCCGTCGGGTCGAGCCACCGTAAAGCCCATGTCGGTCAACGCCCCGCACAGCAGGTCACGGTTGCGCTTGTAGATGCTCAGATCCCCCGTCTGCCCCGAAACAAAGGGAAGCAACCGCTGAAACAGAGCAGGAGCACAAACAAAACCCAGTGCTCGTCCCGCCCCGCACAGCGAAGCGTAAACCCCTTGCCAATCTTCACAAGCGGGATTAACCAGCAGATACCCAATGCGCTCACCCGCCAAGGAGAGGGACTTACTATATGAGTAACAAACGATGGTATTTTCATAGTATTTCGGTAAAAACGGTACCGCAACCCCATCGTATACCAACTCCCGATAAGGCTCGTCGGCAATCAGGTAGATGGGATGTCCGTAGGTCTGTTCGGCCTTACGCAGAATATCCGCCAGCCGCTCAATCGGCTCGGCACGGTACACCACACCCGAAGGATTGTTGGGCGAATTGAGGATGATAGCGGCCGTCTTTTCGGTAATGGCCGCGGCAATGCCCTCGATATTCAAATCAAAATCGGGCTCACTTCCGGCCACTGCCACAGGCACCCCGCCCGCCGTCTCAATAAATACGGGATATTCGGGGAAATAGGGCGCAGGTACGATCACCTCTTGTTCCTGTTCCACCAAAGCCGAGAGCGCAATGGTCAAAGAAGCCGCCGCCCCGCAGGTTAAATACAAATGCTCCGCCCCGATCGCCGTGCCAAACCGCCGACTCAGATCCTCAGCCACCGCCGCTCGCACCGCAGGATCGCCCGCCGCCGAGGTGTACCCGTGCACAGCCAGCGGATCGCCCGCCAAAAGCTCCTGTAAGGCCGCCGTCACCGTGGGCGGTGTTGGTATGCTCGGATTGCCAATGCTGAAATCAAACACCCGATCGGCTCCAATCTCGGCCTTGCGCTTCATCCCATATTCAAATAACTCCCGAATCTCCGAGCGATGCTCGCCCAAACGCCGCATCCGTGTCCGATCCATCTTGATCTCCTTTTGGTTAACATCGTTAACCATTTGTAGTATATTATTATTATACTAAAAAATCCGCTGTTGTCAACCATATTTAGATGTGGTATACTGAAAAAGAGGTGAGAATATGGAATCCTATACCGTACGTGAACAACTGATTGCCGCAGGCATCGTCGAGCTGGAGGCTCACGGCATGGCCGACTTCTCTTTGCGCCGCATCTCTGCCGCCTGCAACCTCTCCTGCGCCGCCCCCTATAAGCATTTCAAAGGCAAGGAAGACCTCATCGAGGCCATCTTCGCCCATATCCATAACCAGCTCGAGCTTCTCCTCCAGCAGATCCGTCAGGTGCACCGCGAGCCCAAGGAACAACTGGTCGAAAGCTGTCTGGCCTATATCCGCTTCTGTATCGCCAACCCCCACTTCCGCGCCGTGCTCATGTTATCGGGGCGCCGCCTGCCGCTGGCCGACACAGTCGAACGCCTCTTGCCCCTCTGCCTGCCCGCCCTCTCGACACAGGAGCGGCAAGACCGAGGCTTCTGCATCCGCTCGGTCGCCTATGGCGCCACCCTCATGATCGAAAGCGGCGAGGTGGAGTATACCGACTCCACCATGTCCCGCATAAAACAAAGCCTAATAAACCAACTCGCATGAAAAAAGCACCGCATCTGCGGTGCTTTTGTTTTACTCTTTGTTGTTTTCATCTGTGGGAATATCTTTCTTCCTGTCTTCCGTAATAATATAGGCGACCACAGCGGCTAAACCAATCAGCGCAACCCCCATAATAATCCATATCCAGCCAAGATTAGCCTTGGATTGCTCATTATTTATCGTTATGTTTGGCTCAGATTTATTGATGTCGACATAAGTGCTCACTGTATTATCCGTGGCATCTGTGTTCAAACAAATATAAGTAATGGCTGTACGGGCCGCGGCATGGGCATCAACAGTAAATAGGTTTTGAGATATCGGCGAGATACCCATTATTACCACCAGCAAACATGATAAAACCTTCTTCATTTTAATCTCCTTTGCATCAAAAATTCCATCTATAAGTAGATAAATCTATTATAAATGCGAAATATTCGTATGTCAAGACGAAAATTCGCATTACTGGCGGTTTTTCAATTATGGAAATTTGGTACAATAAAATAGGGTGATAAAATGAAATTGGATTATACCTTAATCGGGAAAAGAATTGCTCGCCGCCGTAAAGAATTGGGACTTAAGCAGGCGCAGGTTTGCGAAATGGCCGATATCAATGACAAGTATTTATCGAGTATTGAGCGTGCCGTGTCTATCCCATCTTTGGAGGTACTCATGCGGCTGGCACTGGTGTTGGACACCACGCCCGACGAGTTTTTGACCGGCAGCATCCGCTATCACGAGGAAGAATGGCGCAACGTGGCCGAGGGGCTGCGGGGCATGAACCATAAGCAGTTGAGTTTGGCCCGCAATTTCATCGAATGGCTTTCCGAACAGGAAATATAAAAAAACGAAGACGACTTCCCTACGAAGTGTCTTCGTTTTTTGTTGCACGGCAATGCCGTATATCGCACGGTACGTATATCGCATCGAAGATATATCGCTCGTGCGAAGCACGAATATAACAAAGGCGCACTCTTTACCGAGTGCGCCTTAATGCTGTTACTTATTTTGGATTAGTGTGTCAATGCTGACGTTGCGGGAGTGCTGGATCGGCTGCCAGGTGAACTTGCGGTTTACCATGATCAGGCAGTTGATGGGGATCCACGAGAGGATGAACAGGGTAAAGAGCAGCATGCCGCTCGGGGTCTCCTTGGCCGAATGGCCGTTGAGTTTCAGGATCAAAGCGCAAACGACAAGGCCGCAGACAAAGGTAAGCCCGAAGAGCAGCCAGCCGTAGGCGAAGATGTAGGAAAATACGTCGTCGAGTTTAATCCCCATAAGCGGGAAGGCCATCAGCATCAGCGTCATGCCAACCGAAACGACCTGCACGATGGGGGCCGAGTAGTTGAAAGCCATATCCAGGCAGGACACACGGCCGGTCTTGAAGAAGGTCTTGAACAACTTGCCGACATAGCTCATCCAGCATTGCAGGTTGCCCAGCGACCAGCGCTTGCGCTGACGGAAGGACACGCCGAAATTGGTGGGCTGTTCGTCGTAGGTTACCGCTTCTTCCACATATTCAATCTTTACGCCGTTGAGGGCGCAGATGCCGGTATATTCCACGTCTTCGGTCATGGTATGCGCATCAAAGCCGGTGATGGCCAGCGCTTCCTTGGTTACCATGAAGCCGGTGCCGTTGATGGAGGCCGACAGGCCAACACGGGAACGGGCACGGTTGAAGAAAAAGTTTTGCAGATAGTAGAACATCGAGTAGCCGGCGCTGATCCAGTTGTCGGCCAGGTTCTTGCTGTCACGCTTGCACTGGGCCACCTTGGCGCCGCAGTTCATAGCGTGATTCATGTGACGCAGATAATCGGGATGCACAATATTGTCAGCATCAAAGATGATAAAGGCATCAATATCCTCACGCTTGGTGTACTCCTCAAAGACGAGTTTGAGCACATCGCCCTTGGATTTAACAGTGTTGGGGCACTTGATGACCTCGCTGCCATGGCGGCGAGCCACATATTCGGTGTTATCGGTGCAGTTGTTCACCGCCGTGTAGATGGTGAAATGATCCCGATCGTAATTCTGATTATTCAGAGAGTCGATCAGGTTTCCGATAACCTCCGCCTCGTTACGGGCGGCAATGATGATAGCAAAGTTATTTTTCTTTTCGGTGTCAGACGGAGCGGTTTTCTTGGGGGCGGGAATAAAGGCCCACAGGCCGGTGAGAGCAAAGTACAGACCGTAGATCAGGGTAGCGATCAAAAGGACATAATACAAAATGACCATGATTGTTCTCCTTTCCGTTTGGCGATTTTACCGAACGATATTATACCATTAAATTAGATTCTTTCAATGAATAATTTATGAGTATTATTATTTTGGTCAATTTTTAAACAAAAACATCAAAATTCCAAGAGGAAATTGACGGAAATGTGCATAAACATAGAGAAATAATGACAGTATTGTAAGAACTTGGACATACTTTATTCACAAATAAAAATCCGACCCTGTTTACGGATCGGATTTTTCATAATTCTCTATACCATTTGTTTTAGGAATTGACTTCCATGGCAATTTTATACAGTCTTTCGTTGATCTTTTTGGGCAGGCCGATGCCGTCGATCAGGTTAATATCCTTGATCTTGCCCTCCTTGGTGACGATCATGCGGTTTTTCTGACCGTCGGCGGTCAGCGCAATGGCGTGATAGCCCATACGGGAAGCCGAAGTACGGTCACGGGAGGTGGGAGAACCGCCACGCTGCACATAGCCGAGGATACTAACCTTGGTTTCAATGCCGGTGGCCGCTTCAATCTTCTTAGCCAGTTCAGCCGAGCCGCCTACACCCTCAGCCACCAGAATAATAAAGTGCTTCTTGCCGGTACGGGTGGTGGAGGCAATCCGGTCAATCACATCTCGCTGGAAATCGTGAGGAATTTCGGGAATCAGAATGGCGGTGGCGCCAACAGCAAGGCCGGCATGAAGCGCCACAAAGCCGCAGGAGCGACCCATAACCTCAACAACCGTGCAACGGTCGTGCGACTGGGAGGTGTCACGAATCTTATCCACCATTTCGGTAACGGTGTTGATGGTGGTATCAAAGCCCAAACTGTAGTCGCTAGCGCCGATGTCGTTATCAATGGTGGCGGGGATGCACATAACGTTGATGCCCCGCTTGGACAGTTCGTGTGCACCACGGAAGGTACCGTCGCCGCCGATGCAAACCAACGCCGCCAGATTGTGCTTGCGGCAGATTTCGGCTGCACGGTCACGTCCCTCATCGGTCATCATTTCCTTGCAACGGGCAGTGTAAAGGAAGGTACCGCCACGGTGAATGATATCGGAAACCGAACGGGAGTTCATATCGATATAATTGTCCTCAATCAGTCCCTTATAGCCGCGTACAAAGCCGACAACGCTAAAGCCGTGGGCAATACCGGCACGCACAACGGCACGAATGGCCGCATTCATGCCGGGGGCGTCGCCGCCGCTGGTCAGAACACCGATGGTGGAAGGTTTGTTGCTGTTCATTTTTTGAATCTCCTTTTGCTTGCTTTTCTTCTTATATAATATAGTATATTATTTGATAACGACATTTGACCCGCCCAGCCGATCCCGCAGGGCATCAATCAGTTCCTGTGAAATGCAGACAGGGTTAGCATACCGATAGTATTTCTGTGCGCCGAGGAAATAGAAGATAACCTCGCCCTGTCCGGGGGAGTTGAGCAGCATATCCTTGACCTCTCGCTCGAGCATCGTGTCCGATTCATCCAAGCGAATAAACATCTTGTTAGTTACGCTGTTCTCTACATGAATATGCTCAATCGTGTCACAGATAATCTTGGGCTCTTCCTCGTCCCGCATACTCACACGCCCCCGCACCATGACCGGTGCATCGGGCACGAGCATCGATTGGAATTTCTCTCGCACCGTGGGGAAGACGATCACCTCAGCCGAACCGGTCAGATCCTCCAAGGTAATAAAGGCCATGGTCGCCTCAGTCTTGGTCAGCTTGGTCACTAAACGGGAAATGATACCCGCCACCGTGATCTTCTGCCCGTCCCGCACCTGATACGATCCATCCTCATCCGCTTGGAAAGCACTAAGTCCCGGCAATCCCAATTTCTGTACCGCCTCCCGATACTCGCTCATCGGATGCCCCGTCAAATACATACCGGCGCTCTCTTTTTCCAATTGAAGCAAGGTCTTTTGATCAAATTCCTCGCACATCTGATACATCTCAGTCTCAGCCTCTTCAAAATCATCCCCGAACAGACTGAGCTGCCCGACAATGTTGGCCTTGCGCTCGCCCGCAATCGCATTCATCATGCTTTCATAACTCTTGAGCAGGGTCTGACGGTTCAGCCCCAGCGAATCAAAGGCACCGCACTTGATCAGTGACTCGACCACGCGCTTGTTTACGTCGCCATCGGCCATACGCTTGAGAAAATCGTACATCGACTTGAAGGGACCATTGGCCTCACGCTCGGCCACCACTCCGTCAATACAGGCCTTACCGATACCCTTAATGGCCACCAGTCCGTATCGCACCTCATGACCGTTCGAGGTAAAGCCGGCATAGGATTGGTTGATGTCGGGCGGCAATACCTTAAGCCCTAAGGACAAACATTCTTCACGGAACAGAGCCACCTTATCGGTACTGTCAATGACGCTGGTCATCAAAGCGGCCATGTATTGACCGGGATAATGCCGCTTGAGATAGGCCGTCTTGTAGGTAACGTCGGCGTAGCAGGCGGCGTGAGATTTATTAAAGGCATACTTGGCAAATTCCGCCATGTCGGCATAAATCTTGTTGGCCACATCTTCGGGAATCCCGTTGGCCAAACAGCCCGGCACGACCACATTCCCGTCCTTATCCTTCATGCCGTGCACAAAGATCTGCCGCTCTTCTTCCATCTTATCGGCCTTTTTCTTGGCCATGAAACGGCGCACCAGGTCAGCACGTCCGTAACTGTATCCGGCAAGCAGACGCACCATCTGCATAACCTGCTCTTGGTAAACCATGCACCCGTAGGTAACGTCCAAAATCCCCTTGAGCAACGGGTGATCATACTCCACCGTCTCAGGATGCCGCTTGCCCTCAATGTATCGGGGAATGGAATCCATCGGCCCCGGTCGATACAACGAGATAACGGCGATAACGTCTTCTATGTTCTGCGGTTGCAACTCGGCCAGCACCCGCTTCATGCCCGGGCTTTCCAACTGGAACACACCCGTCGTCTCGCCCTTGGACAGCATGTCGTAGGTGGGCTTGTCATCATATTCCATCATAACGGCCGGATCAAAATCGGGCTCGGTACGGTGAATATCATCAATGGCGTCTTGAATAACCGTCAGGTTACGTAAGCCTAAGAAGTCCATCTTCAAAAGCCCTAAATGCTCCACAGTATCCTTCGGGTACTGCGTTACCACCGACGAATCGCTCACATGCAACGGCACATAATCGGAAACCGGCTTGTTGGTAATTACGACACCGGCGGCATGCATACCCGTCTGTCGGGGCGAACCCTCCAGCATAATGGCTGTGTCCACCAGCTTACGCACCCGTGGATCCTCATCGTAAAGTTTCTTTAGGTCGGGATTGACATCCAGTGCCTTCGGGATGGTCATTTTCAAATCATCATTGGGAATGAGCTTGGCTACCGCATCGCACTCACCGTAGGAATACCCCAGCGCCCGTCCCACATCTCGCACAGCACTGCGTGCCTTCATCAAACCAAAGGTTACGATCTGACATACATGGTCAGCCCCATATTTCTCAATAACATAATCAATGACCTCACCCCGTCGATCGGTGCAAAAGTCAATATCAATATCGGGCATGGATACACGCTCCGGATTGAGAAAACGCTCAAAGAATAGGGAAAAACGTATCGGGTCAATATCGGTAATACCAAGGGTGTAGGCCACAACCGCACCCGCCGCCGAACCACGCCCCGGACCGACCGGTATGCCTTGTGACTTAGCATGATTGATAAAATCCCAAACAATCAGGAAGTAGTCCACAAACCCCATCTGATTGATGGTGTCCAGCTCAAACTTTAACTGCTTTCGTAACTCATCGGTCACCGGATTATACCGCCGCTCCAAGCCTTGCTCACACAGCATGGTCAGGTACTCAAAGTGATCCATGTTGTTGGGCGTCTGGAAATTGGGCAGATGTCGGGAATTAAAATCAAATTCCACATGACAGCGTGCCGCAATCTCATCGGTAATCGAAATGGCCTCGGGCAACTCCGAGAAAAGTTGGGACATCTCCTCGGTTGACTTGACGTAAAATTCATCCGTCCCGAAATCCATGCCGCTGCCCTCATCCACCGTATGGTTGGTCTGAATACAGAGCAATACTTTCTGAGCGTAGGCATTCTCACGGGTCAGATAATGGGCATCGTTGGTGGCCACCAGCGGCACATCCAAATCACGGGAGAGCCGCACCAAACCGGCATTGACCGTCTGCTGCTCCTGTAAGCCGTGATCCTGAATCTCTAAATAGAAATTCTCCTTGCCGAAAATATCAATGTAATTGAGGGCAATTTTTTTGGCCTCATCGTAGTTGCCGTGCAACAGTTCACGGGGAATCTCGCCCGACAGACAGGCCGATAAACAGATCAACCCTTCATGATATTCCCGCAGTAACTCCTCATCCACACGAGGCTTGATATAAAAACCCTCGGTAAAGGAACGGGATACCATCTTACATAAGTTGTGATAACCGGTATTATTCTTACAGAGCAATACCAAGTGTGAGTAACTGTAATTCGGGCCACGATGCTTGTCTGAACGGTGGCCTGGCGCCTTATAGACCTCACACCCGATGATCGGGCGAATCCCTTCGGCATGGCAGGCCTCGTAAAAATCAATACACCCGTACATGACTCCGTGGTCGGTAATGGCGCAGGAGGTCTGCCCCATCGCCTTGACCTGCTTAACCAAGTCCTTGATCTTGCAGGCACCGTCAAGGAGGCTGTATTCAGTATGGATATGTAGGTGAGTAAATCCGGGCATATACACCCTCCTTTACTTAAGATAGTCTTTGAGCTTCTTGAGCCGCCGTGCCACCGCACTCTTGGATACCGGCGGGTCGCACAGGTTTCCAATCTCGGTCAGCGACAGTTCGGGATGGTTAAGCCGCAACTGGGCACATTCCCGCACCTCGGCAGGTAAACGGGGGAATAATCCAATGGAAATCAAGGCCTTAATATCGGCAATTTGGGCATGCGCCGCTTCCACCTGCTTGTCGGCATTGGCCGCATCGCAGTTGCCTTGCCGATTGATAGAGGAACGCACATCCTTTTCGATCTTGGTGTTCATCAAGGCAAAAGCGCAGGAGGTTGCCCCCATTAAGGAAAGCAGATCTTCCATGCTCTCGCTGTCCCGATAATAACAGATAAAACGGTTGCCCCGATCGGACATCGCCGCCGGATACCCGATTTCGGCAAGAAATAAACTTAGGTTATAGGCCGCCGAGGCGTCCCGCACGATAAACTCCATCTGGTAACTCTTTTGCGGATCGGTGATACGCCCCGCACCTAGAAATGCCCCTCGTAAAAAGGCAGTGCGGCAACACTCTTTATGTAAAAAACGCCGATCGGGTTTCCCCATCGGCCCCAAGCCGTAAGCGGCATAAATGGGCTCGGGTGTTAAAATATCTAAATTATAAAAAGACCCTTTGGCCGTCTTGGTAATCTTTACGGCGGGGATAATGCCAAATCGTTCCTTAATCGCCTGTTCGATAAAATTATATAACGCCGTGCTCTCGGTGCGCAGGGTCAGCTTGTCTTTGCCTTGCTTGGTGCCCAGCCAAAGGGCGGCGCATAATTTGGCGTCCCGACAGCAGGCCGATTCCGATACCGCCGCAATCTCCGCCTTAGCGTTCTGGCAAAAACTCATGAGGAGATCCCCAATTCCCGATGGAACACCTCAATCGTCTTTCCACCCATGCGTAAATCATGCGCCAGCCGCTCGGCCATAGCCACCGAACGGTGCTGTCCGCCCGTGCACCCGATGCCCACGCATAGGGACGCCCGCCCTTCTTTGTTCAAGAGCGGTAGCATGGTTAAGATCAACTGCTCGATGCGCTCGCATAAATCTTCGGCCTGTGGGAAGGAAAAGACGTACTCGGATACCGTTTTCTCCAGCCCCGTTCGATGCTTGAAATCCTTGATGTAAAAAGGATTGGGCAGTCCTCGCATATCAAAAACCATATCGCACTCGGGCGGCAGGCCGTTCTTGTAGCCAAAAGAGAGAATGCGTACGGCGGTATTATGTGTTTTGCCTAAAAGATAGGTACTGAGCATGCTCCGCAATTGCCCGATGGTGGAGGTTGAGCTATCTAAGATATAGTCGCTGACCTCCAGCATTGGCAGAAGCATTTTTCTTTCCTTTTCAATGATCTGCTCAATGGTGCCCTCCATCCGCCCGGCCAAAGGATGGGGACGGCGGGACTCCTTGTAGCGGCGAATAATCACCGAGGTGGCCGCATCAAAAAAGATAACACGGCAGTTAACCCGCTCATCCCGCTTGAGGGTGCGGATCATGGAAAGCAAACTGGTAAAGTTGTCAGACGAACGCACATCAGCACCGATGGCTACACGAGCCATCTTCTCATCACTCTTTAAGCACAGATCTACAAATACAGGGATCAATTCCGGCGGCATATTATCCACACAGTAGTAATCAATATCCTCGATCAGATTGAGTGCCTTCGATTTTCCTGCACCGGACAGTCCGGTGACAACAACCAGTTCCATATTTCTTATCCTAAAAATTTAATTTCCGGCTCCAATTCTACGCCGAATTTCTCTTGTACTTCGTTTTTTACTGTCTGGACCAGTTCCAGCACATCGGTCGCTTTCGCTCCGCCCACATTCACAATAAAGCCGGCATGCTTGGTGCTCACCTGCGCTCCGCCGATTTGCCGTCCTTTAAGCCCACAGTCCTCAATCAACTTTCCGGCAAAATAACCTTCCGGCCGCTTAAAGGTACTGCCGGCACTGGGCAGTTCCAAGGGTTGCTTCTCTTTGCGTGCCTGCGTGTACTGCTTCATCAGCTCAGCAATCTCCGCCTCATCCCCCGTTGCCAGCTGCAGATGGGTTTTTATGATGATATGGCGGGTGTCCTTAAAGCAGGAGGTGCGATAGCCGAACTTGTGCGCCTCACCCTCCACCGTGCACAGGTTTCCTTCTTCGTCCACGTATTCGGTGGCGGTAATCACATTGTTCATCTGCCGATTATAAGCACCGGCGTTCATATATACGGCACCGCCGATACTGCCGGGGATGCCAAAGGCAAATTCCAGTCCGGTCAGCCCATAGTTTTTGGCAATGGTCGCCACTCGGGAGAGCGGAGCCCCCGCCCACGCTTCCATGGTACCGTTGTTGCCCACCGTGATGCGGTGCATGCGATCGGTCATAATAACCAGCCCGCGAATCCCCGCATCCGATACCAGTATGTTCGAACCGTTGCCCAAGGCCGTATAGGGGATATCATGGGTGCGGCAGATGCGCACCAGATCACAGATCTCCCGCCGACGGGTGGGGTAAACCATAAGATCGGCCGGCCCACCAATCTGGAAGGTGGTATGGCGGTTCATTTGTTCATTGACTAAATAAAACAGATCGTTATAGACCAAGTAATCTAAAATAGGTTTGAGGTTTGTCATGGCATTCTCCGATTAGATTTCCAGATTTCCCATAATGCGTTCGTTGAGTTCCTTGGCGGCGTTGTAGCCCAGCCCCTTTTGTTGCTGATTCATGGCGGCCACTTCTACAACGACGGCTAAGTTTCGGCCGGGTCGTACCGGAACGGTCAACATCGGTATGTTCAGTCCTAAAATCTCGGTGGTGTAGTTTTCCAATCCCATACGGTCATAGTGCTTGTTTTCCACCCACTGTTCCAGTTCAATCACCAGATCGATCTTGCTAACCTCTTTTACAGCCGAAATGCCGAACAGGTTGTGCACATCAACTACGCCGATGCCTCGCAGTTCAATGAAATGACGAATGACGGGCGGGGCACTGCCAAGCAGAGTAATATTGGATACCCGCTTGATTTCTACCGCATCATCGGCTACCAACGAATGGCCGCGCTTAATCAACTCAATGGCCGTCTCGCTCTTGCCGATCCCCGAATCGCCACGCAGCAGAACGCCCACGCCGTATACTTCCACCAGCACTCCGTGAATGGTGATGCGGGGACACAACTCCTTATTGAGGAATGCGTTAAGAGAGGAGATAATAAAACTGGTCGACTCCCCACTGACGGCTAAGGGTACATGAAATTCTTCGGCAAACTCCCGCATCTCGGGGAAGGGGCGGTCGCCGCGGGCAATGATAACCAGCGGTACATTTTGGGCAAAGACACGACGAATGGCTTCCCGCCGTGCATCCGGAGAGAGGGTTTCCAGATAGGCCATTTCGACCCGCCCGAACAGTTGGATGCGTAAATTATCGAAATGTTCGGAAAATCCGGTCAGCATCAAAGCCGGACGGTTGATGTCGGTGCTGGAAATGGGTTTCTCAAACCCGCCGCAGGGCATGTAGGCAATTTCCAGATCCAGTTCCCGAAAAATATCCTTGACCGGTAGGGTGTATTTGGAGTTCATAATTACACATTCCCCTTATATATACTCTATAGTTATCATATTATACTATATTAAACGGCGGGATACAATTCTTTTTTTCCAGAATTTGAAAAAAAGTGTTGCTTTTTTTTAACAGGTGTGCTATTATAATTTGGCTATTAAAGAGACCGAGGAGGTGTGTCAAATGGCAAAGTGTGAAGTTTGCGGCAAAGCGATCGTGTTCGGAAACAATGTTTCCCACTCTCACAGACGCAGCAACAGAGCGTACAAGCCCAACGTTCAGCGAGTTAAGGCTGTTGTGGACGGTAAGCCTACCCATATCTATGCCTGCACCAGATGCCTGCGCGCCGGTAAGGTAACCCGCGCCATCTGATTTTGGAACTGATATGAAATAGCGAGGGAGATCCCCTCGCTTTTTGCTCGTGTATTGGATTTTAATCGGGCTTGCAGCGTTCTACAATGCCGGCCGGATGATGGGGCGGGGCATAGATGGAATAGACCCGAAGCGGACAACGCCCTGTATTGGTTATGTTGTGCCAGGTGCCGGCAGGAATAACAACAGCATAGTCGGGATTGACGGTTTGCCGCTGTTTTAGACAGGTCTTTTGACAGCCCATTTCCACCAATGCACAGCCTTGCTCAATGCGGATGAATTGGTCGGTGTCAGGGTGGCATTCCAGTCCGATATCTCCGCCTGGCGGGATGCACATCACTGTCACCTGCAAATACTCACCCGTCCACAGGGCTTTGCGGTAATTGGTATTGGTTTTGGTTTGTTTGTCAATGTTGATAATGGCGGGCATAGGCCCTAAATCACCATGGGAACAGTTCATAAAATCACTCCTTCCTTAATAGCATATGTCAAAATAAAAAAGGAGTTCTGCATCGTGCAGAACTCCTTTTATGTATGTGATTTAAAACTTATTTTACCGATTCCCAATCCTTGAGGAAGCGGGCAATGCCGAGATCGGTCAGCGGATGCTTAACCATCTGCTCAATCACCTTGTAAGGCACGGTAGCAATGTCAGCACCTACCTTAGCGCACTCGGTTACATGAACGCTGGTGCGGATGGAAGCGGCGATGATTTCCGACTCGATGCCGTAGATGGCAAAGATATCAGCAATGTCGGCTACCAACTGTACGCCGTCCCAGTCGATGTCGTCTACACGGCCAACGAAGGGGGAAACGTAGGTAGCGCCGGCCTTGGCGGCCAACAGAGCCTGAGCGGCCGAGAAGATAAGAGTAACGTTGGTCTTGATTCCCTTATCGGTGAGCATCTTGCAGGCCTTCAAGCCCTCGGTGCACATCGGCAACTTGATAACAATATTGGGATTATCGATCTTCTTGAGCAGTTCCTCAGCCTCGGCTACCATAGCGTTGGCTTCCAGAGAAATAACCTCGGCAGAAATCGGGCCGTCCACAATGGTGGCGATCTCCTTGACTACCTCAATAAAATCTCTGCCTTCCTTGGCGATCAGGGAGGGGTTGGTGGTAACGCCGCAGATGACGCCCAGTTCGTTGGCTTTGCGGATTTCATCCACATTTGCCGTGTCGATAAAGAATTTCATGACAGTTCTCCTTTATGTTTAGTATATTATCAGCATGATTATAGCATATTTCACCTGAAAATCAAGCCATTTTGAAGCGATTTATAGCAAAAATGCGTGCAATTCCAGTCAGGTTTACAGCGATTTCCGTAAAGAGTCGTCCGTTTCGGTGAGGCAATAGCAGTAGTTATGCTGTTCGGTACCTTGATAAATCAAACTGCCGAACGCCTTTTTGAGCATCCCCGCAAAGGGGCGAAGCACCCACACGGCAAACCCGCACAGGTAACTCATATACAACTTCTTCCCCATAGTATCGGCCAGTACAGATGCCATGCGGCAGGTGGAAAGATATTCCTTGTTTTGCGGGAAATACAGCCCGTCCAGCCGTTGGTCGATCGCCATGGCGACAAAGGCGCACAGATTCTCAATATAGATCATACTGCGCTCGTTTTGAATGAGAGGGAAAATGGGTAATTTTTTCACCAGCTTTACCACCGTTTGGAAATTACCCCTGCAGCCGGCTCCGTACACCATGGGCGGGCGCAGGATACACACCCGAAAATGTTCGTCCTGAAGGGGGGTAATCGCCTGCTCGGCCTCCCATTTGGAGCGGCCGTAGTGCGAAGCGGGTGAGGGTGGCGTTTCGGGGGTGATTATGCCCGTTTCGCGGCCGTACACACTCTCATTGTGCTTAACAAGACAAACTGCCCTACGCCCTCATTTTTTGCCTTATTTGCGATATCGATCGCCAAGTCCCGATTGACGGTATAATAAAGCGGAGCGTTGGCGGCGGTTTCCTTTTGATGGGCCAATCCTGCCACATGGAAAATGGCATCGTAGCCGCTAAAATCGGCCGTGTGCCAAGCACCCCCTAAGGTATCCAGTGTATCGATCTGATAGCGATCTTTGGCAAATGTGGCAAAGGCGGTGCCGATATAACTGCCTGCACCGGTGATTAGGATTTTCTTCATTTTTTTGCACCCGTGCCGCCCTCGACGACACCGTCAGAGCGTAATACCGATTTGATGGTACCGAAGAAGCACTTGCAGTCAAAGCCGAAACTGAGTTTTTCTACATATTCGCCGTCAAGTTTAGCCTTTAAAGGAATTTCCAATTCGTCACGGCCGTTGATTTGCGCCCAGCCGGTCAGCCCGGGCTTAACGTCGTTGGCACCGTATTTATCCCGCTCAGCCACCAGATCGTCCTGATTCCAAAGGGCAGGGCGCGGACCGATGATACTCATCTGCCCGATCCAGATATTAAATAACTGAGGAATTTCGTCCAAAGAGGTCTTGCGCATCAGTTTCTGCCATTTGCTGAGCATATCCGCGGCTTTAAACTGATGGGTGGGCATATCCTTGGGCACGGTGGTGGGCATACTGCGGAATTTAAGAATGGGAAAGGTACTCTTATGGATGCCGATGCGTTTTTGCTTGAAGAAAACGGGACCGGGCGAATCCAGTTTGATGATAATAGCAATAACCAGCATCGGCAGGGCTAAAATTACAATTCCGATGGAGGACAGAACAATGTCAATGATGCGTTTGATAACTTTTTGATACATGGTTTTCATCTCCCTATCTTTTTCCTTATTATTACACCATATTTTTTAAGTTAAGTCAAGAAAAAGCCCTATACTTTTAAATAGGGCTTTTGTAAATTTTTTATTGCTGGATAACGATGAAAAAAGAACTTGCTTTCGCAAGTGCTTTTTTGGTGACCCGGACGGGAATCGAACCCGTGTTACTGCCGTGAAAGGGCGGTGTCTTAACCTCTTGACCACCGGGCCGTTGGTAGCGGCAACTGGATTCGAACCAGTGACACTCCGGGTATGAACCGAATGCTCTAGCCAGCTGAGCTATGCCGCCATAACGCGAAAATCATTTTAATATAATTATGCCGTCTTGTCAAGCAAAAATTTATCTTTTTTATAAAAAATACGAAAAAAGGGATATTTTGGCTTGAAAAAGTTAAACTTATTCTGTATAATACTACCGATACTAAAAGACGAGAGGAGAACTATCGTGGAATATTCACATGAAGTAGAACAAATGTGTCCCCTCACCAAGGGCTGCAATCACGGCCCCGCTCCCATCCCCGAAGAGGG
>JAZQVM010000055.1:0-21639 GCA_045631845.1 Eubacteriales bacterium
CTACAACACCGGGGAAAACCTTTGTGATGTTGTTGACCTCGAGTACGTACTCTCCCATAATGTAAAATCACTTCCTTCTTTAAGGTGTAATAGATTCAGAATAATAGCAGACCTTTTCTCAAAAAGCACAAGAGAACAGAAAAAAGGCGAAATCCGTCAACCTTTTCTCTATCCACTTCCCTTTCTGATCCATGGCTGGCAAAAAAAGGGCGCACTGCCACCATTTCTTCCCTATAATTATAAACTGAAAACCCATCATTGTCAACCGATAGAATTCTTTTTGTGAGATTTGCACAAACGCCATTTGAATACTATCGACAAAAAATTCATATTTTTATCACGGCATGAAAATAGTTACAAATTTACGACAATTTTACTGGATTAGCAAGGTTTTGCACAGGCAAAAAGTAACAATTTGTACATAAAATAGCATATTTTGGCTAAAACAGTTAAAAATTCATGAATAGGGCAATTTCGTAATTTTGCACAAAAAACAGCCGAGGAAACCTCGGCTGTTGATAATTTTTTAATAGGCTACACCTTGTGCCAACATGGCTTCGGCAACTTTCACAAAACCAGCAATATTTGCACCGGCGATCAGGTCACCTTCCATGCCGTATTCCTTAGCGGCATCATAAGAAGCTTTGTAAATGTTGCTCATAATCTGATGCAGTTTCGCATCGACTTCCTCAGCCGTCCAGCTATAACGCATCGAGTTCTGGGACATTTCCAGACCCGAGGTAGCAACGCCGCCGGCATTAACTGCCTTGGATGGAGCCACAACAACACCATTCTGCTTCAGATAAGCAATCGCTTCGTTGGTGGTAGGCATATTGGAAACTTCCACATAATACTTCACGCCGTTAGCCACGATCTTCTCGGCTTCCGCCATGCCAACTTCGTTCTGGGTTGCACAAGGCATAATAACGTCAGCCTTTACGCCCCAAGGCTTCTGACCGGCATAGAAAGGAACACCAAACTTGTCGGCATAATCCTGAACCTTATCACGGCAGGAAGCACGCATTTCGAGCATGAAATTGATCTTTTCTTCGGTGTTGATACCGTCTTCGTCGTAAACATAACCGTCAGGACCGGAGATGGTGACAACCTTGCCGCCCAGCTCGGTCAGCTTCTTAACGGTACCCCACGCAACGTTACCAAAACCGGAAACAGCAAAAGTCTTGCCCTTAATCTCCTCGCCGAACGACTTGAGCATTTCAACGGTGTAATAAACAGCACCGAAACCGGTAGCCTCAGGACGGATCAGCGAGCCGCCGTAGGACAGGCCCTTACCGGTCAGCACGCCTTCGAAAGCGTTCTGCAGGCGTTTATACTGTCCAAACATATAGCCAACTTCGCGAGCACCTACACCAATATCACCAGCCGGCACGTCAGTATCCGGACCGATATGCTTATGAAGCTCGGTCATAAAGCTTTGGCAGAAACGCATCACTTCAGCATCCGATTTGCCCTTAGGATCAAAGTCAGAACCGCCCTTGGCGCCGCCCATGGGGAGGGTGGTCAGGGAGTTCTTGAAGGTCTGCTCAAAGCCGAGGAATTTCATGATGGAAAGGTTAACCGAAGGATGGAAACGCAGGCCGCCCTTGTAAGGACCGATGGCCGAGTTGAACTGCACACGGTAACCTCTGTTTACCTGCACATTGCCGTTATCATCCACCCAAGAAACACGGAAAACGATCGTGCGCTCGGGCTCAACCATGCGCTCAACAATGCCGGCCTTTACAATGTCAGGACGCTTCTCGATGACAGGCTCGAGAGATTCCAGCACTTCCTTAACAGTCTGATGAAACTCAGGCTGATCGGGATCACGCTTGACAACGTTTTCGTATACCTGCTTGAGATATTCACTCTTAAAAGACATTTTTATACACCTCGCAAAAAAATATGCTACTATTATACAAGTATCGACAACGAATTACAATACTTTTTTGATGAATTTTTCAAAAAAATCCATTATTTTAACGGTATGCACCACCAAGCCTCGCTATGACAAAAGAAAGCGGAGAATCATTCTCCGCTTTCCTCATTTCATATAATCAAATTGTATCCCGTAAATATCTACCGTGTTTCCATCCTGAATCCCGGCCTCCTCCAATGCGGCATATACGCCCGCTTCGGTCAGGTTCTTCTCAAAGAAGGAAACCGATTCATAATCATCAAAATTCGTGGAATTGATAACACGGATCAACCACTTACCTTCCACAAAGAAGGTGTCACCGTCCCGCTCGATGCGAACCGTCTTATTGGGCTCATCATCCATCTGCGGCACATATTCGGCCTCAAAAATCTCCATTTCCGGCTGGTCTTTGAGCTTATCCCACATAAAGGCAATCAACTCATCGATGCCCGTACGGGTAGCCGCCGAGATCTCCATATACTCATAGCCGCGATCCTTGATATAGGCACGGAACCGATCAGCCAATTCCTCATCATAGATGGCATCGACCTTGTTACCAACCACCAACTGCGGTTTCTCCGCCAATTTTTCACTGTACTTAGCCAATTCCGCAATGATCTTTTCAAAGTCGTCAATAGGATCCCGCCCTTCGGTAGACGCAATATCCACCATATGCACAAGCAACCGGCAACGCTCCACGTGACGCAGGAATCGGATACCCAGCCCCACGCCATCGGCCGCACCCTCAATCAGCCCCGGAATATCCGCCACCACAAAGGAGGCCTCCTCACCGGCACGAACCACACCAAGATTCGGTACCAATGTGGTAAACGGGTAGTTGGCAATCTTGGGGCGAGCGGCAGAAATCACAGATAACAGCGTGCTTTTTCCTGCATTCGGCATAGCCACAAGGCCAATATCGGCAATCAATTTCAGTTCCAAAATCAGATCCAGTTCTTCACCCGGACGACCGGCTTTGGAAAACCGAGGCGCCTGCCGAACGGCGTTGGCAAAACTCTCATTGCCCCAGCCTCCCTTGCCGCCATGAGCCACCACAAAGCGGTCGGTTCCTGACATGTCAACAATAACCTTGCCGCTTTCGGCTTCCCGCACGACCGTGCCTTCCGGCACCTTAACATATAGCGGTTCACCGCACTTACCCGTGCAGTTTTTAGGAGCGCCCGGCGTTCCGTTTTCGGCGCAATATTTCCGTTTAAACCGAAAATCAACCAGCGTATTGATGCTTTTATCCGTAACAAAGATAACATCGCCGCCGTTGCCGCCCCGTCCACCGTCCGGTCCGCCCGAGGGACGATATTTTTCACGAAGGAAGGACACACAACCGTCACCGCCGTTGCCGGCCTTTACGTGAATCTTTGCATAATCGTCAAACATAATGTCACCTCATTTCGAGATAGAAAAAATCTCAAAGGCGGATGCCTTTGAGATTTTAAGTGCTTATCAGGCTCCGATGCACTGCGGCATGGAAGCTGGCGGCCTTACGCCTGCTCGTAAACGCTGACTCTCTTGCGATCCTTGCCGACGCGCTCGTATCTCACGACGCCGTCCTTCAAGGCAAACAGGGAGTCATTCGATCCTCTGCCGACATTGATGCCGGGATGGATCTTCGTGCCGCGCTGGGTGAAAAGAATGTTGCCGGCCAACACGAACTGACCGTCGGCACGCTTGGCGCCAAGACGTTTGCTTTCGCTGTCACGTCCGTTCTTGGTCGAGCCCATTCCCTTTTTATGAGCAAAATACTGTAAACCAAGTCTAAGCATTGTTACACCTCCGTATACTCGATGTTAATACATATAGGATGCTGTGCCTGTACCATTTCCAGATAATCCCGAAAACCGCACAACAGCTTGTGAGCCACATCCCATTGCCCCGTTGCACGAAAGGAAACCTTCTTCCCTACCGTGATCTCGGGAGCCGTACCGAAATACTCCTCGGCCAGATGCATCGTCAAATCACAAGCGGCCGAAACCGCCGCACAGACGACATCTTCACCTTCGGTAGCATATCCGGCATGACCGGACAATGTCATGGCTTTGAATCTTCCGTTTTCTATTTCAAAACGGCATGTGATCATAGGACTTAAGCGTTGATAGCGCCAATCTCAACCTTGGTATAAGGCTGACGGTGGCCGGTCTTACGTCTGTAGTTCTTCTTAGCCTTGAACTTAAAGACATAGATCTTAGCGTTCTTGCCGTTCTTAACGACCTTAGCATCAACAGTAGCACCCTTCACATAAGGAGTACCGGCAGTGATGCCCTTCTCCTTGCCGATAGCCAGAACCTTATCAAAGGTAACGGCATCGCCTTCAGCAACGTCCAGCTTCTCTACGAAGATAACGTCGCCTTCCTGTACTTTGTACTGTTTTCCGCCCGTTTCAATAACTGCGTACATTCCAAAGCACCTCTCTTTCATATCAGACTCGCTATGGTGGGCGGCTTACGCACTTTCATACCCACACACATGCGGCATTATGCATTATAACACAAAGTCCCGTGCTCGTCAACAATTTTTTGAGCACGGGACCTAAATTTTTTCAGAAATTAACCAAGATAGTTCTTGAGCCCTGCCGAAGCGGCAGCCACATCACCGGTAACGGTAACGGTAACATTGACATTATAAATATCGCTGAGCTTTTTGACCTTATTCAAGAATACCTCGACGGCATCCAGATCGGGAGCACAGATCTTAGTGATCGAATCAATGAAAATCTCGGTAATGTCATGATTACCGGCCATCAAACCGGCCACAAAACCGTAGAATGCATCAAAATCAGAAATTTCATAATCCTCAATATTTACTAAACGGGCGCGGGAATTGATGGTAAACATCAACGTCTTGCCCTTTTCAATGTAAACTACATTGCCGTGATCGGCGGCGACAGCCTGATTGCAGAGATCGGCCAATGCCTTGGTCTTGCCGGTGCCCTTGAGTCCCATAATTGCTTTGATCATATGTGTAAGCCTCCTTAGAATATGTATCCGCACACATGCGGACCATTGGTTACCTATATTATACAGGAAAACTACCAATAATTCAATAGGGTAAAACAAAAAAGTCGGCAGATTTTCTGCCGACCTTTCCTTAGTTCTTCGGTTTACCCAAAAGTTCAAACATGTTGCTCTTGTAGGCTTCCACACCGGGCTGGTCAAAGGGATTAACATCCAGCATATAGCCACCGATGGCACATCCCACCTCAAAGAAGGTAAACAACTCACCCAGCGTATGCTCACTGCGATCGGGAATGTGGATCAGCAGGTTAGGCACACCGCCGTCGATATGCGCCTTGATCACGCCCTCATAGGCCTTGCTGTTGATGTACTGCAGACTCTTGCCCTCCAGATAGGCCAGCCCGTCAGCCGGATCGCCGGCGCACAATTCCAGATCCTTTTCGGGAGTCTCGATCCACATAACCGTTTCAAAGTTATTGCGGGTACCCTCTTGCAGATACTGTCCCATCGAGTGCAGATCCTGCGTATAGGTCAAAGCCACAGGGAAAATGCCCTTGCCCTCTTTGCCGTGGCTCTCGCCGTACAACTGCTGCCACCACAGGGACATAGTGAACAGTTCGGGCTCATAGCCGGTCAGCACTTCCACCGTCAGATTCTTTTCGGTATACAAGGCATGGCGGCAAGCCGCATACTGCGCCGCTTCATTGTTAGCAATATCAGTGGACAGATAACGGGCCATGGCATCCTTGGCGCCCTGCAGCAACGCATCAACATCCCCGCCGGCAACGGCAATAGGAAGCAAACCCACATCAGTCAGAACCGAATAACGGCCGCCGATATCATCCGGCACAACGAAGGCTTCATATCCCTCTTTTTCCGCCAACGGGCGCAACGCACCGCGACGGGCATCTGTGGTAACAAAAATGCGCTTCGCGGCATCGGCACCGTACTTACGTTCAAGCAACGCACGGAACATACGGAAGGCAATGGCCGGCTCGGTCGTCGTACCCGACTTGGAAACCACATTCACGCAAACGCTCTTATCCTCGCACAGCGCCAGCAAACGCCCCAGCGCATCGGGACTGATATTATTACCGGCAAAATAGATCTTGGGGGCATCGGTTTCCTCATGAAACGGCCCATTCAAGAAATCGATGGCGCATTTAGCACCCATAAACGATCCGCCGATACCAATGACAACAAAAACATCAGCCATCTCACGGATACGGGCGGCCGACGCCTTGATTTTAGCCGTATCAATGCCGTTACCGGGCTGGGTCCAGCCCAGAAAATCATTACCGGCACCACTGCGGTCCCGCACCTTTACTACCGATTCCTCAATCTTTGCCGCATACGCAGCCATCGGATCCTGACTTAAAAACATCTTGGTGTACTTGGATTCAAATCCGATCATTCCCATTTCCTCCGTTATAAAAATGCTACTGCTATTGTACTGCATTGTCCATTTTCTGTCAATGCTTGATAAGACATATTTTATGGACTTTTGTTTCCATTAAAAATACTCTCCGAAACAAATCGGAGAGTATTTCTTTATCTGAGATATTTCATTGGATTGACATATACACCATCCACCGTTAGCGTCATATGACAATGGTTACCCGTTGAGTTACCCGTAGAGCCGACACCGGCAATGCGCTGCCCCTGATACACGGTTTGTCCCACCGATACATTTACGCCGTTGCAGTGCGAATAGCGAGAGACTATACCGTTACCGTGATCGATCTCCACATTATATCCATGTCCGCCGCCCGACCATCCGGCCACCGTTACCACACCGGCATCGATCGCCACAATAGAGGTGTTATAGTTGGCCGCCATATCTATGCCTTCATGATAGTGATCCCCACGCCACGCACCAAAGGGGCTGGTAATCACATAGTTTCCGGCAATCGGCCAAATAAAACTACCCGCCGAGGAAATCGGTTTGGTACCCAACAGTTCAAATTGAGTAACCGGCGTGCTCTTAACGGTACGATTGATAATATTGCGGCTGATCTCCACGCCATCAACCACCACGATCTGTGCCGTATACTGAGTGATGCCGACACGACCGGCAGACAGGATCTGCTTAGACCCCGCCCACAGCGAAGATGTGGTAGAAACCTGCACATCAAAGGGAACTTCTTCTTCATAGGTGACTGTTTTAGACACCTGAACCGACACAATCGGATCCCCGCCGCCAACCGTAATTACCGTACCTGCGGGCGCTTCGGCCAAATTGATGCCGGGATTGAGCAAATGCAGGGTACGCTCGCCCAAACCAAAGGATGCACATATCCTCTCTACCGAATCACCGGCAGCCATGATATACTCCTGCGCCGTATCGCCGCACAAAAGCTTGGCACGAAGATCGGCAATGGTCATCTCAAACTGATCGGCATACATATCCTGAATGACTTGAACATCATTCATAAATACCACCGTTTCCCCTGCCGCTCCCGTCTGATAGGGGAGCTTGATGGCATCGAGCATTTCATAAATGGCGTTCTCATTGCTATAGGTTCCGATGAGGGTTCCATCTACAAACACGCCGTATGTCTTACCGGCAGAATTTTCGCAAATGGTAGCTATATTTTCTTCCAACTGCTCACTCGACGCTAATTTAGCGCGCGACACCAAACTCACCGCATATACCGGCGTCTGTTCCATCTGAAACGCCTCGCCCAAACGCTGGGAATAGCGATCTTCAACCGCCAGTCGCGCCTCATCAAAGGAGGCCGCATCGGTCACATACCCAACGACCTCTCCGTCCAGCCGCACCTCCAGCCCAATCGAATAGGCACTCAAGGTAATCATGGCACCCAGTACAAGCAAAACACTCAGCGGCATAAGAAGGAATCTGGAAAACGAGGCAAAGCCACGGAAGAAACCACCAATGGCGTATCCCACGCTATACCCCGCGCGCCGAATAAAGCCTTCGGGATCGTCAATCATTTCTCTGCGCATGAAACGCAGGGACTCTTTAATTTTTACGGATGCTTTACGCAGGCTGTCCTTCAACATGACACGCAACGGACTTTGTGACTTGCTTTGTGAAAAAACAATCTCACCCGTTTTATCGTCCACCTTGGTCTGCTGTTGCACCGTCACTGCCGGCGTTACTGCCAAAAAATCAGCCGTCTTACTCACCCGTCGGCGGGAGCGGGATTGCGCTACCTGCCTGCGGCCAACATAGCCGTTTCTGGTTTTGGATCTAGGCATATTGACTCCTTTATCGTAAAAAAGAAAGGTTACAAATCGGTTACAAACAATTACATTTTAATATAAGATTGCGCCAAATGCAAGACTTTTATTCAATTTTTCAGTATTTTTCCATAAAAGAAAGGACTTTCCGTTGCCGAAAAGCCCTATAAAATCAGAAGGAAACCTTCAAATAATTAATTTTTATCCCCATCTCACTCCAGCGTTGCTCATACTCGGTCACGATGTTTTCGGGGCGATTTTCAGCCGTCAGATCCCGGCTGATATCCAAAATCTTACCCCCCACCTGCTCAACACTCTCCAAACCAAATTCAAAGAATCCGACATTATCGGTCTTCATCTCCAACGCCGCATTGGGTTTTAATAAATACTTATAAATATTGAGAAAGTTGGGTCCATCCAAACGCCGTGCCGCATGACGGGACTTGGGCCAAGGATCGGAAAAGTTAAGATAAATCCCGCTGGCACAATTTTCAGCAAAAACCTCACCCATCTTTGCCGCATCCACCGACATAAACCGAATATTTTTCAGCTCATATTCCTGCGCCTTTTCCATGGCCAACACCAGCACATCGGGAACACGCTCCACCCCAACAAACAGCCGATCGGGATGCCGCTTGGCCTGCTCACAAAGAAAACGTCCCTTGCCGCAACCTACCTCCAGATACAACGGCGCATCCTGCTCAAAAATGTCCTTGGCTCCCAGCCCGCTTTTTTCGCCGATCTCAAACAAATATTCCCCTGCCTTTTCCATGCGGGGAATCAAATTTTTCTTTTTTCTCATTCGCATAAGTAAACGCCTCCCGAAATGTCTGGTCTTATTATAACGACATTTCGGGAGGATGTCAAATCAAACCGTTAAAGTTCCGTCATCCGTTTCAATTAAAATCTGAATCATTTCTTCAATGCCTGTTTTAGCATTGATATACACCAATACATGCTTACCCTCGGCTGTTTCGGTCACAAACTCATGACAGAGCACCTCATTCTTGCCGTCGGTCGGAATAATGGCAACATTGCGGCTGACGATATGCAGATTCGCATTCACCTTTTCCTGCGCCTGCTCAGCACTGAGTATCACACCGGTATCTCGATCGGTACGATGTGCCATCAGATACCCATACGCCTCATATCCGCATATATCCCCCGTTTCCAAGCAAACAGAAACCTTAATTAGATCGGGATAAACCGTCACTCCGTCCTGCGAATAGGCGAAATTCATGGTAATTTCACCGTTTTTCTTCATATAATAACTCTGCCGCATGCCGGTAATGCCCATCTTCGCAAAAAATTCCTGCGCCTTATTCATGGCATCCCCGATACTCAGCCCCGTCGTAACCCGCTCACGGCTATCGTTCAGCTCCAGCAAATACCCGCCCTGTTTGGTCACGCTGGCCGTCCTCGTTTCTACCTCAAAAGTCCACGCCCGAATCTTGCCATCAATCTCCCCAATTCGGTTGATCTTCTCCATCGGCACGCTCAACCATTGCGATAACCGCGCCTTTGCCTCCTCTTCGGTAATCTCGGCGGCACCCGACAACAGTACCGGCTCCATCTTCTCAATGTGATCGGAAAAAGGCCCGTCATAGATCAATTCAGGATATTCACTCACCTGCTCCTGCACACTGCTCCACTCGTCCCCCTCAACATCAGTATCCAAGCCGTCCGGAGCCACCGTGTTTCTCAGCGAAATCTCTCCGTTATCCACCGCCGTACGGAGATTTCCGACATAGTTAGCCAACTGCGCCGCCGCAAAAGCAAGAGATTTCATATTCTCCGTCTCATTCTCTGCTGCCGTTTCCCCCTTCATGACTCGGGAGGATACATAGTAGGCATAATCGCCGGCTTTAGACAGAAATTCCGATACCTCATATAATCCCGCTTCCTGTTCCGGCATGCCTTCCAGCGCCGTCTTAGCCGCGCCCGTTTCCCTCCATACCTGATTGGCCATGCGTACGATCTGATAATCACTGCCGGCATACTGCCCCTTCTCAAAGGCCGTCTCTATGTTGTATAAATGCTCGGACAAATCGGCAAAATTACGGGCATACTCATTCTGTTCATTAACCCGATACCGCCCCGCCTGCTGCGTTTTGTAAATGCTGTAACCGCCAAGCGCCACAACCGCCGCCGCCAAAAAGGATACGATCCGTACAAAAGTTCTTTTCTTTATAATCATGGAAAACACCTTCCTTCTCCAGCAGTATTTCCCGTTTTTATGTTTTTATACAAAAAAGGCCGCATCTGCGGCCTTTTCCTCAGCGAAGAAATCCAACTTTACGATACACTTTATTCAGCGTGCGATAGGCCGCCTTAGCCGCCCGCTCGGCACCGATCTGGAAAATGTGATCCAAATAGTCTTTATCCTTCAGTATTTCATTGTAACGCTCACGGATGGGACGCAATTCCTCAATAACCGCCTCGGCCACCGCCACCTTAAAGTCTCCGTAGCCCTTGCCGTCAAATTCAGCCGTAATGGCATCAAGCGATTTTCCGGTTACCGCACTGTAAATGGTCATCAAATTATTGATACCGTCCTTGCCCTCCCCGTAGCAGACCTGCGCCTGCGAATCGGTCACGGCACGCTTGAATTTACGAAGAATATCATCGGGCGTATCCAATACCGCTACATACCCATTGGCATTGGAATCGCTCTTGCTCATCTTCTTGGTCGGCTCCTGCAAACTCATGATGCGAGCCCCCACCTTGGCAATATACGGATCGGGCACCTTGAACACCGGATTCTCCTGCCCGTATACTCCGTTAAACCGTTGGGCAATATCACGAGCCAATTCCAGATGCTGCTTCTGATCCTCACCCACCGGCACCAAATCGGTCTGGTAGAGCAAAATATCGGCCGCCATCAGGACCGGATAGGTAAACAGACCTGCATTGATATTATCGGCATACCGAGTACTCTTATCCTTAAATTGGGTCATGCGGGACAATTCCCCAAACATGGTGTAACAATTCAGCACCCATGCCAGTTCAGCATGCGCCGCCACCTGACTTTGCAAGAACAATACATTTTTCTCGGGGTCTAAACCGCAGGCCAATAATAAGGCCATCGTCTCCTTGCAGCGGGCACGGAGCTTGGCCGGCTCCTGCCGTACGGTAATGGCATGTAAATCAACAACCGAATAATAACAGTTGTAATCGTCAGCCAACTTGCCCCAGTTCTTTACCGCACCCAAATAGTTACCAAGAGTAATCAACCCGCTGGGCTGAATCCCCGAAAATATGATCTTCTTATTCTCATCCATGATCCGACTTACCCTTCTTCGCTATCATTTCTCATTTGCCGTTCCTGCCACTGCTGCATGGTAATCAATACCTTGCGAGGCTTGCTGCCCTCATACGGTCCGACAATGTTCAAACTTTCCATCTCATCCACAATACGTGCCGCACGGGAATACCCGAGTTTTAACCGCCGTTGCAACAACGAAACCGACGCCAAACCCGCCTCGATCACAACCTCAACCGCCGCCGGCAACATATCGTCATACCCATCACCGTCCATATCGGTCTTACTGCCGCCTTCACTCGCCGCCTGCGTCTCGGCCGCATTCTTTTCTATCTGATCAATAACATCCTGATCATAATTGCTTTCATAATTGCCTTTAACAAAATCGGTAACCGCCTTAATCTCACCATCACTAACAAAGCATCCTTGCAAACGCAACGCCTTGCTCCGTCCGATCGGCTGGTAAAGCATATCACCTTTACCCAGCAACTTCTCGGCGCCGGGAGCATCCAAGATGATACGGGAATCCACCTGACTGCCCACCGCAAAGGCAATACGGGAGGGAATGTTGGCCTTAATCGTACCGGTAATAACATCCACCGACGGGCGCTGTGTCGCCACAATCAGGTGCATACCGGCGGCACGAGCCATCTGCGCCAAACGGCAAATCGCTTCCTCAACCTCATGAGGGGCGCACATCATCACGTCGGCCAACTCGTCGATCACGATCAAAATGTTCGACATCGGCTTTTCGCCCTTAGCCACCGCCTGCTCATTATAAGAATGTATATTCCGCGAGCCGGTTTCCGAGAACAGTTTGTAACGGTTGAGCATCTCGCCCACCGCCCACTTGAGCGCACCGGCCGCCTTCTTGGGATCGCTCACAACAGGGCTGATCAGGTGCGGTATGCCGTTATATACATCCAACTCGACCTGCTTAGGGTCGATCATGATCATCTTCACTTCATCCGGACGAGCCTTATAAAGAATACTGGTCAGCATCGTGTTGATGCAGACCGATTTACCCGAACCGGTCGTACCGGCAATCAGCAAGTGCGGCATGGCCGCCAGATCGCAGGTAATGGTATTGCCCGCAATATCCATACCCAGCGCCGTTGTCAACCGGCTCTTGGACTTACGAAAATCAGCCGTCGAAAGCATCCGACGAATGCTGATGGGCGAAGTTTCCTTGTTGGCCACCTCAACACCAATCGTGCCTTTGCCCGGAATGGGTGCCTCAATGCGCACATTCGCTGCCTTGAGCGCCAAGGCCAAGTCATCGGATAAGGTATTGAACTTACTGATACGCACACCCTTACCCGGCGTCAATTCATATCTCGTCACCGAAGGACCACGGCTGATATTGACTACCTTAGCTTCCACATTGAAATTCCCCAATGTTTCCACAAGCAGGCGTGCCGTGGCTCGCAATTCAGCCTCATTGACCCGATTGCTGTCGGGCGAATCGGCTTTGAGTAGATTCAAGTCGGGCAATTCATAATTGGCATACAGGTCTTCCTGCTTTTCCTGTTGCGCCATTTCTTCCGATAACTGTTGCTCCATCTGCAACATCTGCTTCTCGGTCATCTTCTTATCGGCCTGTATGCGCTCCTCGGTCGTTTCATGCACCGTCACCGTTTCAATGGGCAGATCATCCTTATCCAAGGCTTTGAGCACCTGTTCGGTATCCACCTTAGGCTTGTCCTCACGTACCGTAACGGGAATATCCAGCACTTGTCCCCGCCGTTTTTTACCCGTATCCTGAATTTCAGCCACATCGGCAAAGGCATCTTCGGCCGCTGTTTTTTTTGACTCTTTTTTATTCTCCGCCTTGCGTGCCGCCCGCTCTTCTGCCGTCGGCATCTGCGGCAAAGCCTCTTTTACCGTATCGGCAATCTCCTCGGCCGTATAAGGAAATAGTTTCTCTCTGATCCAGGCAAAGGCAAAGCCCACCGAACCGATCAAAGCCAACACCAAAGCAAAGCCCAATACCAAAGCCGCACCAATAACCGACAAATAGCGATAAGGTAAAAAGGCAATCAAGCCACCGATCACACCACCCGAAATCTCGGACTGTGCACCGCTAAACAACCGTTCAACAAAAACAAAGAAATCGGCGCCTTCGTACACCGCCGCCTGCTTGGTGAAAATATGTATAAATGCCGACAACAGAACCAACGCCACTGCGAACAACCAGATGCGCACCCCTGCCTTCTTGTTGTTTCCCAGCGCCAACTTGCAGATGGCCGCCACCAACATATATATAGGCAGAATGTAGGCACTCACACCAACCAATCCCCGCATCAAAAGCGTTAAGAGATTGCCGAATTCGCCAACGGCCCCGAACAACGCCAATACCATCAGTACCGACAACAAGATCAAACTCCATAGTCCAATCAGCCGTCCGTTGCTCGAGCGTTGTCTGCGCCGCTTTCTTGTTTGAGTTGTTTTCTTTCTTGCCGCCATACGATCCGTCCTTTATTTTGTTACGATCGCATACACGATCGCTAAAATACCCGCCGCCGCACAGTAATAAGCAAAGGCGCGGAATTTATCCTTTTTAACAACCAATTCCACCAATTTAATGGCTAAATAGCCCGACACCGCCGCTACTACCATACCAACCAGATACGGCCCAAGCTCCACCGTCGGGAGCAATTCAACGGCATCGCCTACCTTCAAAACCGCACTGCCGACAATGGCAGGCAATGATAAAATGAAGGAATATTCTACCGCTTGCTTGCGATCAAATCCGCACAACAGTCCCGCCGTAATGGTCGAGCCGGAACGGGAAATACCGGGCACCAGCGCCAAACACTGGAACAGACCAACCACAATCGAATCCTTCACCGTCAACTTCTCGCCCGTCTTGCCTAATCGTCCACTTTGGGCATATTTACGGGTAATATAGTCAGCTAAGGTCAGCAAAAATGCCGTAACTAACAGAGCAACACCCACAAACAACAACGAGGAGAACAAGGCTTCAATCTGATCCGAAATCAGCACAAAAGGAATCAATAAACAGGTGGAAAGAATCATTAGGATCAACAATTTCTCATCCGCCTGTATCGTCTTCCACGAGAATTTACCGGTAAAAATATTGCGAACAATACGCCCCGCCGCACAAATTAGCCGCCATATTAACCCATGGAAAGCCACCACAACAGCAATCAGTGTTGCCACATGAAGCAAAACTACAATTAACTGATTCTCGGACGCATTCTCCGAAAGTCCGAATAAATTTTGAAAAATCACCAAATGACCCGAACTGGATACCGGCAAAAACTCGCACAATCCCTGCACCAATCCCAGCACGATCGCCTCTATGTAACTCATACCACGCCTCCTCAAAAATGCTTAACTTATATTATAGCATATCTTTTTGAAAAATGCCACAGAAATTAAACATTATTTTTCTTGCGGTTGGCACGCTCCATAAAGCGGTCCACATCAATGATAAAGCGCTTGTGTTCGCCCCGTCCGATGATACCCGCCTGATCCCGACATTCCACGACAAAGGTCAGTTCCCGTCCGTTGATGGACGTTAATTCGCAGGTACATACAATCTGTCCAGCCAGCGGCGTGGCGCTCTCATGGCTGATATTCACCGCCGTACCCACCGTCGATTGCCCATGTTCCAAAGAATCCTGCACACAAAGATAGCAGGTCTTCTCCATCAACAAAAGCATAGCCGGAGTCGCATAGACGTCCAACCCGCCGCTTCCCAACATCCGAGCGGTATTGCGCTCGGTAACCGTTTCTTTTTGCAGTGCTTTCATTCCTACTGTTAACATATCTTTCTCTCCTGAGTTTTTCTATTAGTATATCACGAACAAAAGCAATCTTCAATCACTTTCCCGAACTTTTGAAAATCAAAGCAAATAAATAGCCAAAAACAACAACCGTAGTAATACCGGCAGCAGCCGCTGTCAGCCCGCCGGTGATGACACCCATAATCCCCTGCGCATCCACCGCTTCTTTCACACCGTTAGCCAACACATAGCCAAACCCTGTCAGGGGCACGGTTGCCCCCGCTCCGCCGAATTTAACTACCTTATCGTACACCCCGATGGCTGTCAACCCAACGCCCGCCACAACATAGGACACCAAAATTCGTGCAGGGGTTAGTTTAGTAAAATCAATTAATAATTGGGCAATCACACATAAAACACCGCCCGTCAAAAAGGCTCGTAAAAACTCCATCTTATTCTCCCCTCACCATTTCCAGCAGATGACAAATACCGGGGATGCTCTCCCCCTGTTGCGAACTGGTCGTACTCATCAGCGCACCCGTAGCGCAAAACAAAATACGATTATAGATACCCTTTTGCATTTGAGGCAGGATATGCCCGCAAAGCACCGAAGCACTGCAACCGCACCCCGATCCGCCGGCGTGTACATCCTGCCGCTCTCTGTCATAGATCAGCAGTCCGCAATCGGTATAGGTGTCCCCCATGTTATATCCGTTACGTCCCATCAGATCCACTAAGATATCATAGCCGACCTTACCCAGGTCACCCGTTACGATCAAGTCGTAATCCTGCGGTGCAGTCTCCGTATCTTCAAAGAAATGTTGCAGAGTATCAGCCGCCGCAGGGGAAAATGTCAAGAGAACACCATAAATTTTCATCTTCCAAAAATTCCCTTTAATAATGCGGGGTTAGAGCACTTATGGTGTGTAGGTGGCTATGGGAGGGTTAATGTTAAAGATAGACCATGTTCATAATTTGTTGTGAATAATAAGCAAAAAACAATTAAATATAAAGCCGCAAAACACTTTAATTTTCGTGTTTTGCGGCACTTAGACATCACAAATATTAAACCAATGCAAGTTTTTTGGATTCTTCTTTATTAAGGTACATTGCGTGGTCGGCATTTGTAAAAACATCTTCATATATTCTGTCAACGTCAGGATTATATGAAGCAACGCCACGAGCTATTGATACAGGAATTGTGTTTTCATAAACAGTTATAAAATCCTCCGAACAGGCTTTGTCAAATTTCACTAGCAGGTTGCGATAATATTTATAGTCATTGTTCTTAAGGATTACTGCAAACTCATCGCCACCGATACGAAATACCGAGCTTTCTTTAAATATATCTGTAAGAATTTTTGATGTGTGAATTATAAGCTCATTTCCAACATCGTGTCCGTATTTATCATTGGTTTCTTTAAGGTTATTGATATCAGCAACAAGAACTCCAAAATGTGGATTATCGCAATTAATCTCTTTGTTAATAGCGGCAATTGCCTCCGTATACGCTGTACTGTTTTTAATACCTGTAAGGGAATCTCTATAAGCTAGTGCGTTTATATATGTAGTATATTCGAGAATTTTTTTGTATGTGTCCTTAAAAACTACTGAAAGTGTGCCAATCTCATCTTTTGAATTGACAGAAATTTGAGAAAGCTTTGATTCATCAAGTCCGTCTGAGAAGTCCATTGCAGCAGAAGTAAGTTGTTTTAACGGGCGAACTATTCTATAAGTTACAAAAACAGTATATAAAATAGAAATAAACAAAACTATAATAAATGCAAAGACGATTTTGGAAAGCATTGGATGAATATCTTTTTGGATATCTTTATAATCGGCACGAAGCTCAAGATACATACCGTTTTGTAACGTAGCGGTTGCTTTGGTGTGAGGATTTTTGCTATCTTCGGCACTAATTTCGTTATAATTCGTTTTGCCGTCACTCGCCAACAAGACCGCATAACCGTTTTCATATACCGATATATTATTTATTCTGTCAAGCAGATAGCCAAAATTCATATCAAACCCAATAACACCCAAAAGTTTCGAGTTGATATATACAGGGATAGTATATGATATTAACTGTTCTTCATAACCAGGGAAATAATACGGTTCTAACCAAACTGCTTTTCCTTCTTTGACTGCCGTATAATACCATCCGGCGTTTTTAGTATCATTTTGGTCGTATTTTGAAAGGTCTGTTATTTGCATTTCCCTTACTGTAGAATCCTCATTTACAATGTTATAAAACCCTGTTTTACTATCTGTATACTCGGGGTTAAGTCGCATAAAATAGCCCTCTACACCGTTAGTGTTTATTGCTACTTCAGAAAACATTTTCTTGTTTTTATCAAGATATGTTTTTATAAACTCAGCGTTTTTCAAATCATTAATATCATTAATTTCAGTTGTCACATAATGTTGCATTATTGTAGCGGATTTTTTCACATCACCTAAAACATCGTTTATATATGCCGCTTCTTTTTGGGTAACGTTATTTAGAATCCTATCCGCATCCTTATGCATAATTTCATGTGTCATATTTACTGCTATTGCAGAAACCACAGCAGTTATTACAAGTAGCCCCGAAATTACAACTATTAAAATTTTACTTTGTATTGATTTCATTATTAAGTATCTCCTCTTATGCGCCGATAACGTCGGCAATAACACGGCAATATCCCTGAAGTACAATCATACCGTCTATGTTCTTAACCCGTTTTCCGCTGAAACGTATCATAATATCTCCAAGATTAGCGTGTAACCACGGAAATTCTATCTGCACAGCGTTATCACTAACGATCATTTCCTTTATATTTTCGTGAACATAATCGTAATAATCCGGGTGTATTTTGGTGCACCAAAACTCGTAACGTTCCATAGGTGTGTATCTTTTGTCAACCGATAAAATACGTTCCATTGTTGCATCGGTGTGCAGTTCGTAACGGTTGTCCCTTTGATTTATTCTTATCATCCAAAGGCCTACCTCATTTTCACGCAGAACATCTTTTGGGTCGAAATGTATAACCCCCATTTTTTCTTTGAATTCACGGATTTTTTCTATAAATTCTATTCTCTCTTTAAACTCGGCAGTAGAATTAACAATATAAGTATTTTCTATAATTTCTGCCGTATTGGGCTTATCAAATAGGTAGCCCTGTATAACGTCAGGAAGCAGGGTTTCCAATGTCACAAGCTCTCTTGTACTTTCGACACCCTCGCAACAAGTTCTTATAGAGTTAGCTCTTGCAAACTCTACAACATTGCTTATAAGCTTATGGTTATAGGTGTCTTTTTCTATTCCGTTTACAAAAACACGGTCTATCTTAATTTCGTCAACGTTCATCTGCTTAAGATAGCCAAGATTTGAATAGCCTGTCCCAAAGTCATCTATAGCAAAACTAATATTGTGTTGCTTGAGACACTTAATATTATTATTAAGTTGCAAATTATTATGAAGCTCGACAGACTCCGTTATTTCTACAGTTAATGCCTCTCCCGGCAGTCCAATTTCATCAACTATTGCTATAACCTTTTCAGCGAGTTCAGGGTCTTCAAACTGCAAGGCAGAAAAATTAACACTGACATGAAGCGTAGGTAATGATTCTCGCCATTTTTTACACTGATTTAAAGATTGTCTTAACACCCACAAGCCCACAACTTTAATTAGCCGCGATTCTTCAAGTAGTGGTATGAATTCATCGGGGAAAACTCTTCCGCGAGTATCGGAATTATAACGCAGCAGAGCCTCAACTCCGTAAATTTCATAACTGCCCGCACGAATTTGAGGCTGATAATACACCTCAAAGCCCTCAAAGTCATTTTCAACGCTCTTCTTCAATTCCTCTAACAATTCAAGTGAAGAAATTTTACGGCTTAAATCCTCTGCCGAGAAGAATTCAATACGGTCAATCGAAATATTCTTTGCCTTTTTAAGGGTCATATTCACCGAATCCATCAGCTGTGTTTCATCATAGAACAAAGACTTATCGATGGGCACGGCACCGGCAGTAAAGGTGCATTTCCCCGACATAGCATCCTTTACTCGCTTGAATACCTTGCACACCTCCTGTTCGGAGTCGGAATTCAAAATAACGGCAAAATAATTGTGGTCCACATGATATGCCGCGTTAGCTGCCTCGAGGTCTTCGCAAAGGTCGGCTACCTCCTTAAGCAAAGTATCGCCATAGCTTCTTCCGTGGGTAAGGTTGATTGTTGCCAAATCATCAACATCGAGAAGCATTAAATATCCGCTATCCTGTTCAAGATAGTCCTTGAGGTCGATACGAAGCTTGTTTTTATTCCACAAAGCAGTTAGCGGATTATAAAGATGACGCAAGTTTCCCTCTGAAACACGACCAATCATAATATGAGGCTTGTTTTCATTATCACGAATAACCGTACCATGACAATTTATCCAAACCTTTTGACCATCACGGTTAACCCAACGATAATCCATATTATGAGTATCTTTCTCACCCTTGGCAATCTGTGTGAGACTTTTAAGCACCGCTTCGCTATCAGCGGGATAAATAATCTTAAGCATATCAGGCGTACTGTTTGTTTCACTACCGTTTTTACGGATATCATAATACTTATCAATATCGCCAAAAAACCAGCGAGTATCCGCCTTAATATCCCAGATAAAGAGATAATCATCTGTTGAGCGATTGATGGTTTCTACTAACCTTAATGTTGTCTCAAAACCGTCAGTTGTTTTTAAGAAGTTATCCATGATACTCACCGTTATACTGAATTAAGGTGGCATCTTCAACACCATCTAAATCACGTATTTTATCAAGGAAGAACATATCATTATCTTTGCAATAAACCTCAACTGCCATTTCGGTTTTGCCCTTGCGAACGGTTTTAGATTTGACGAAATATTTCATTTTTCCGAAAGTGCGGATAACATTATCTCCTACCTCATCGCCTATGTAATGTATAACAGCAATATAAATTCTGCCTTTTTGTTGCTTGTTATAAAATAGGATAATCATTCCTATCATAACAACAGCTGTTATTACTACCAAGAGATACATACCTGCGCCTGAGGTAATTCCGGTTGTGATTGCCCAGAAAAGATACAAAAGGTCAAGTGGGTCCTTAACTGCGGTACGGAAACGAACGATTGATAACGCACCGACCATACCGAGAGAAATGACGATGTTGGTACTAATAGCAAGGGTAACCATTGCAGTAAGTACAGTCATTCCAATAAGTGTAATTGCAAAACTTTTTGAATAAATAACACCTACATAAAATTTACTGTAAACAAAATAAATTACAGCACCCATTAGTACGGCTGTTATAAGGCCAAATGCAATATTAGTAAGACTTGCTCCATCAAATGCACCCGATTCAAGTATTGACTTTTTGATAAAATCTTGAACGCTCATAAAATCCCCTCCAATTAATTCTCATACCAGTATTTGAAACTGTTCATATATTCGGTTTTTTCGTAACATAGCACATATTTTGAAACTGCAGTAAATTCCGATGCTCTGTCAGGAAGAATTTCACGCACAAATTGCGGTAAGAACTCGGTATATTTAACCTCCATTACACATTTACCCGGTTCCAAAACAGGTAATGTGGGCAAAGTACTGTCAAAAATATCGTAACTACCTATAGCCGCTCTGACATCCATATCAAAGGTAATTCTAACAGTTCCTTCATCAAGTATCCACGGTTCTCGGTCGTAATCCACAATTGTGCGCGGACGCATCATATTGCTTACACATTCAATATAAAACTCTCTGCAAAGAGGTTTGTCGCTATGCAATAAAAACTCGTAATCTCCGTCAATTATCTTATAAACTTCATCTTTAGTTAGCGATGCTGATTCTTTAAAGATATATGCCCCAAATTTCTTTTTTCTTTCAAGTTTTATGCTGCTGTCGCCACAGTCATAAATACGGATACGATACTTTTTTCGTTTTAGGACACCCGCATCTTTTTCTTCGTAAGCAGATTTATACATATCCTCAAAATAAAGACTGCGTATCATATATCCGCCGTTTTTAGCATGTTTATCGAGTTTTAGCATAGGGTCTAAACGCTTACAGATCAGTTCCTTTTGGGCGTTATCTATTAGATATTTCCATTCATTTCTATAGCGTTCAGTCTTCGACATAGGTATCCTCCGCTATCTCACCGTTTTTATCAACGTAGAAGCTTTTTGTTCCGTAAACTTTTCCTAATTCTAAACGGTAATAATCAAAGGCGTACTGCTTTTCTCCGCTTTCATTAGTTGCGGTTACTCGCATGAAATACTGCCCGGCAGGAAGCTTTTCAAATTTTGCGGTTGGTATTGAAATATCGGTTTGTTTAATTATCGTGTTGTTGAAATTATAATCCCTTGATAGCTCAAAAGTATATGTAATATCCTCACCTTTAAAATCAAATGAAGATTCCCATTCAACAACGTATCCATCATTTTTAGTCTGTGGAGCACCGATATAGAAAGGCATTGGTTTGTTAAGAGATGCCTTGTAACGATTGTAATTATCGGTAATTTCACCGTTAATT
>JAZQVM010000056.1:0-1971 GCA_045631845.1 Eubacteriales bacterium
ACGGTCAAATCCGTTATGAACACTCGATATGGCAAGTTGCACCGATTTAGATATCAGGGTTCAAACTGACTGCCAAATTGAAATTGGTCGTTATAAATCAATATTGATTTCGTATTTATCTTCAATGCGTATATAGTTAACATTATGCTCTTGTGCAAGGGATAGTACGTCAGCATTCTCTACCAATACACTCTCCATCGTACACCATTCATCATCCAAACGATTTTCAATGGTGTTTGCATATTTCTTTATATCGTCAAAGTGATTTATAATATAATCCTCACTCATTATAAGACAGTAATATTTGATGTTTCCAAGATATTCGGAACCAAAGTCCTTCTGCCAATCGAATGGAATATAGCAACCTTCGACAATTAAGTTCTGATTATTCTCAATAGCAGTTTTTATTATTTCACGAACAATCGGCCACAAGTATTCGGTTAATTCATTATCATCCATAGGGGTAAGTTCTGTGTTGCCGCTACGAATTAAACCCATTTTTAGATGGTCTATTGATAAGTATGGGTATTTATATTTTTCAAGCAACTTTTGAGCAAGAGCTGTTTTACCCGTATGTGATGCTCCGGCAATCAAAACAATCATTATCTCACCTACAAATTCTTATTTATCGAACTGATTATATCACAAATTTTCAAGTTCTTCCACCTAATATTTTGCCATTATCTAGTTCAAATCCTCCCCGAAAGACCTTTTGGACGGAGGATATCTATAAAATTCAACTGCGAAAAAACACAAAGAAAAAGTCCGAAGCTTAAATCGGTGCGCAATGTTGGTTGCAAAACGTAACCCCTACCACAACGACCTCCGGGTTATAAGACGAAGGGCGTATGTGAAAGCAAAAAACATCTGCTTTATAAAGTGATGTTTGCCCTGGCGGGCAAGTGATGCTACACCTTGCGGTGTAGTGATGTTGCTCGCTTTGCTCACAGTGATGTGATGTGTTCCAATTCACGCGCGAAGCGCACATCACGTCCGAAGGACGCATCACGCACGTAGTGCGCATCACGTTCCCGCAGGGAACACATCGTTACAAAAAGAAAAACCATCCGAATGGATGGTTTTCTTTTTGGTTGCGGAGGCAGGACTTGAACCTGCGACCTCCGGGTTATGAGCCCGACGAGCTACCAACTGCTCTACTCCGCGATATAAAGTTGTGGTGCCGGAGACCGGGATCGAACCGGCACGAGATTTCTCTCACGGGATTTTAAGTCCCGGGCGTCTGCCAATTCCGCCACTCCGGCATATCGGCACCGCTTTTGATGCCTTGAAAGAATAGCACATATTTCAAGTGTTGTCAAGGGAAGAAATATGTTTTTTGTGTCGAGGGTAAAATGTTTTTTGTGATACCATTCCAGAATATGGCAGCGAGGTGCCAATTTCGCACTTGTATTTTATGATAAAATAAAGTACAATTGAGCCGACAATTTAATAATGTGAGAATAAGTTATTTTGTTGTAACGCCGTAAAACGGCGGAAGGAGAAGAAGCAATGAAGAAACGTATTGTTGCGGTTTTCCTGACAATGGCTGCCCTGCTGTGTTCACTCAGCGCATGCGGAGGAACAACTGACCCGGACCCCACTGTCAGCGACGGAATGTCAGATTCTCCCGGTGCGAACCACGGAAATGAGATTACCGTTGGTATCGCCCAGGACCTGGACAATAGTCTTGACCCGTATATGATGACGGCCGCAGGAACTAGAGAGGTCATGTTTAACGTCTTTGAAGGGTTGATCAAGCCCGATTCGGACGGTAACTTCGTGAATGCAGTTGCCTCCGACCATAAAGTGTCGGATGACGGACTGACGTATACCTTCGTGTTGCGCGAAGGTGTGGTCTTCCACAACGGAGCAGCCTGCACAGCGGAGGATGTACTTTACTCTTTTAAAACCTGCGCCGCTACCTCGGTAACATCTGCCGTGGTGGGGGCGCTTTCTGCTGTGACCGAGATT
>JAZQVM010000057.1:0-8365 GCA_045631845.1 Eubacteriales bacterium
GGGTACAAACAAATCAGTGAAGAACTGGATCTTTTGAAAGGCACCCGCCGTGCGGAAGTGGCCGAGAAGATCAAAATTGCCCGTGGTTTTGGCGATCTTTCCGAGAACGCCGAGTATGACGAGGCGAAAAATGAGCAGGCGCAATTGGAAGCCCGCATTGCAGAGTTGGAAAATACGCTTAAGGTAGCCGTTGTGCTGTCCAAGGATCAGATCAAGCATAATACGGTATCGTTGGGTACTTCGATTCATGTGCACATTGTGGAGCCCGATTTTGAAGAGGATGCCGATTTTGATATCGTCGGCTCCAACGAGGCCAATCCTATGGAAGGCCGCATCTCCGACGAGAGCCCTGTCGGCAAGGCTTTGGTTGGACACATGGTCGGCGAAACGGTTGAGGTGGAAACGACGTACGGCTTAACTACTTACGAGATTTTGTCCGTCACTCCCACGGCGTAACGACACTTGATGCAGGCGTGTAACAGGCTCGTTACACGCCTGTTTTGAAAAGAGAGGAAGAAAAGTTATGGAACAAGAACAAATTGTTGACATTGCCGAACAGAAAAAAGTTCGTCTAGACAAGCTGGCTGAAATGGTGGCTAACGGCAACGATCCTTTTACCCATGTCAAATATGATGTGACCGCATACAGCGCTGACATTCATGAGAATTTTGAGGAGTGGGAAGGCAAAGAGGTGTCACTGGCCGGCCGTATGATGAGCAAGCGTGTCATGGGCAAGGCTGCCTTTTCCGATCTGCGGGATACCAAGGGTCGCATCCAGATGTATTTCCGTCGTGATGACATCGGTGAAGAAGAATATAAAGCCTATAAGAAGCTGGATATAGGCGATATTCTCGGCGTTAAAGGTATCGTTTTCCGCACCCAGAAGGGTGAGATTTCGATTCATATTACAGGGTATACGTTGTTGGCGAAGTCCCTTCTGCCTCTGCCGGAGAAATTCCATGGCTTGACCGATACCGACACTCGCTACCGTCAGCGTTACGTGGATCTGATTGTCAATCCCGATGTGAAGCGCAACTTTATTGTACGTTCCAAGTTTATCAAATTCATGCGCTCCTACCTCGATAATATGAATTATATTGAGGTGGAAACGCCGGTTCTTAATACCATTGCCGGCGGTGCCGCCGCCCGTCCCTTTATTACCCATCACAATACGCTGGATATTGATATGTATATGCGTATTGCGACCGAGTTGCCGCTCAAGCGTTTGATTATCGGCGGTATGGATCGGGTGTACGAGATTGGCCGCATTTTCCGCAATGAGGGTATGGATCCTAAGCACAATCCCGAATTTACTACGGTGGAGTTGTATCAGGCTTATGCCGATTTCCACGATATGATGGATATTGCCGAAGGCATCATTTCGGGTGCCGCCAAGGAGATTCTCGGCACGTATGAGGTCGAGTGGATGGGTGAGAAGATTGATCTGACCCCTGGTTGGCGCCGTTTGACCATGGTTGAGGCTGTTAAGGAGTATGTTGGCATTGATTTTGATGCGATCAGCGACGATGCCGAGGCTGTTGCCGCCGCTAAGGCGGTGGGCGTGGAGCTGGCCGAAGCCGCTGAGAAGACGTGGGGCAACGCTCTGTATGCCTGCTTTGATCAGAGGGTGGAAGAGCACCTCATTCAGCCGACCTTTATCACGATGTACCCCGTTGAGGTTAGCCCGCTGACCAAGAAGTCGCCGGTAGATCCTCGTTTGACCGAGCGTTTCGAACTCTTTGTTTGCCACAGCGAGTTGGCTAACGCCTACTCCGAGCTGAATGACCCGATCGACCAGCGTGCCCGTTTCATGAAGCAGGTCGAGCAACGTGAGCGTGGTGACGACGAGACCGAGATGCTGGATGAAGATTTCCTCACCGCTATGGAATACGGCATGCCGCCTACGGGTGGTATGGGTATGGGTATTGACCGTTGCGTCATGCTCCTGACCGGCGCCGCCACCATCCGTGAGGTTATCCTGTTCCCCACGATGAAGCCCCTTGACTAAATATAACACCCTATGACTGAGAAGTCATAGGGTGTTTTTGCATATCCTTATTAAACTGACCGACAAAATCTTATTTAACGAATTAAAAGATACCTTTGTTATATTTAATCATAGCTTTAAAACTCATAATAAGCCCTACGACAATACCAACAATCAAAACTGCGGTACCAATTAATGTAAAGATGTTGTTTTCGGTATACAAGGTCATAGCAGACATAACGCTGAATATAATTATACCGATGCCAATAATCATAGTACCTAAGCCCACTTGTTTTCCAAATGGTATCCTATCTTCTTCGGAAACACGGTGCCTATGATACGAATGAAGAGAGGATATGTTTCCTCGCATATTCGAAATTCCAAGAACAATACATACAACGCCTACAAGAAAAGCAACAATATATTCTACCATAATATATCCTCTGTCAAATTGGAATTTATTTATTATCTTTATCTTGTTTGGAAACCAGAATGATTGAACCGACAAGCAAAGCAACACCAAGAGTGAAAAATACACACCCTATTACAGTATTTAACTGATTAGCAAAAAAGCCAATCATTCCAGCACCAGCAGCACAGCAAATTACTTGAAACACCTTTTTCATATAATTCCCGCCAACAAATTATAGTTTGTAATGAATTTTCTGTTGTTTATCATTTTTTCTCAATCGTTATACTTGATACAATAGCATAGATGATAGTAATTATAATAACTGCTACCACTATGTAAAAAATCCAATTTGTTTTAAAAAGTGTGGCGAGAGCATTTAATAAAAAAATCAAACCAAGCAATAAAAAAACAATAGCAGATTGGCGATAATGTAGCTTTTTATTCATTTTTTCTCGTTCTTGCTTAGATGCATAAATGTAGGCATTATTAAAAAGAAAGCCTTTTTCCATAAAAGAACGGACACTCATAATAAACGCAAATACGGATATTGCGAAAAGAATGCTTGCCGCAATAATTTCTTTCATTATTAGCAACCTCCGTCAAGTTAAAGTTTATCTAATTGAGTGCATTATACCATAAATTGTTCAGAATTTCAATGTTTCTGCAATCTTCATGAGTTGTAACGATTCTTATAGAATCTTTATGACTTGTTATTAAAGTAACACCCTATGACTGAGAAGTCATAGGGTGTTGTTATATGGTATTTTATTTTTCGTTGTCGCGAAGCTGACCCAGCGAGCCGCCCGGATGGCGGAGTACATACTCGGCGGGGGTGATGTTGCGCTTCTGCTGAAGCAGAACCGACAAGGCCTGCAGGACAATCGTTTCAGCCAGAATGGAGGTGCGGGGTGCACGGTTGAGCGGGCCGCCCTCGATATCGATATGAGCCGGCAGGTGCACCTCGGCAAACTGCGCCAACCAACTGTTGGGGTTGCCGGTGACAGCAATGATCTTGGCACCGTTGCAACATTGTCTATAAACGATACGGTTAAAACCATCATCTGTGGATGATGGTTTTTTTGTATGTTCTATTGAAAAGAGGATTGAATTATAGTATAGTAAGAATAGAAAAAAGAAGGAGTAGAATATGGAATTTTTGAATAAGATTTGGGAAAAGATAAAATCATTCTTTAGCAACCAGGAGCCGACGGTGGATCAGGCGGCCATTGATGAGGAGAGAGCCAGACGGTTGCAGGATCTCAACGATCCGGAAGATGATTTTGCGAACGACATTGCCTATGATGCCGAGGAGTTGGAGAAGTTATCCCGTCAGGCGGCGCAGAAGCGCACCTTCCGCAGTGCCTATTATATTTTTGGCTCCATTTTGGCGGTTGGTTTAGTGGTCTGGGGCTTGATCGGGTTATTGGTAACGCCGAAGGCCGATATTAGCATTATGATACAGGCCGATGGCTTGGTGGAAGACGGGGATGTGGAGAGCATCCGTGGGCTGGTGGCTGATGCGGTCGGCGATCGCAACGGAGATGGCAAGGTAGTGGTTGAAGTAACCGAGATCAGCATGCCTGCGGTACGAAATGAAGAAAATGAAGCGGCCTTTTTGGCGGGTGAGCAGAGTGTGACAGAAGCGTTGGTTGCGCCCACAATTGCTTTGATCATTGGCCGAGAGGATTTTCTGGCGGCAGCGGATGTGACTGAGGATCGGCTGGCGCTGGCGCAGGTTTTGCCGGAACTACATGCGAACAACCCGCTTAACGATTATTTTATGGCCTATCGTCAAGGGGATACGAAACAGACGGAGGTAGCCAAGGACGTATATCACACACTTTCATAAGGAGAGATGAGTTTGGACCTATTGCGGGACATTGCACTGAATGTGGTACGAGTGACGGAGGTAGCGGCCTTGCGTGCCTCCCGACAGTTGGGTATGGCTGACAAAAATGCGGCCGATAAGGCGGCGACCGATGGGATGCGCGGTATGTTGGATATGCTTAACATCCGAGGCACCATCATTAACGGTGAAGGAGTTAAGGATAAGGCGCCGATGTTGTATATCGGGGAGAAGGTTGGTAACTGGGAAGCGAATTATCCCGAGGTGGATATTTCGGTCGATCCGATTGACGGAACTCGTTTAGTTGCCAATGGGCAGGCCAATGCGCTGGCCATTATGGCGGTTGGCGATAAGGGGTCGATGTCCTTTCTTCCTACTTTTTATGCTGAGAAATTGTCCTACGGTCCAAAACTCAAGGGGTGTTTGGATATCAACTGCAGTATACGGGAAAATCTCAAGATTGCATCCATCAAACTGGATAAACCGGTGAGGGATCTGACCATTGCGGTGTTGGATCGGCCTCGGCACGCCGAGTTGATTGCGCAGATCCGTGATGTGGGAGCGCGCATTAAACTCATTGGCGACGGTGATGTGGCGGCGGGGATTGCGACCTGCCTTGAGGGGGAGAAGATTGACCTGTGCACCGGCATCGGCGGAGCGCCCGAGGCAGTGATTGCGGCGGCGGGCATGCGGGGCATGGGAGGTGATATGCAGGTGAAACTGTTTGCGCAGGATGAGGAAGAGCGCAAGCGCGCGATTGCCGAGGGGTATGATCTGGATAAGGTCTACTTTGCTAAGGATTTGGCTCGGGGGGATGATGTAATTTTTGCCTGCACCGGTATTACCGATGGGGAGCTGTTGCCGGGCATAAAATATTCGGGGAAGAAGGCGACCTCTTATTCGATCGTGACCCGAACCAAGACCGGTACAGTACGATATATTCAGGCCGATCATAACCTGCGGCAGAAGACCATTCCTTCCAAGGAAGCCAGTGCCGAGCAGATTGTGTAAAAATTATAAATGTTTTTTATTACCCCCTTGTCAGGAAAAGAATAAGGGTGTATAATATGGTGTAATTTATTTTAGGAGATGAAAATATGCGTTTTTACGTTACCGAAGATTATGCTCAGATGAGCCAGCGTGCGGCGTCGATCATTGCGGCGCAGGTTGTGGCCAAGCCGGATTGTGTACTGGGATTGGCGACGGGATCGTCACCGGTCGGGGCGTATCAGAATTTGGTGAAGTGGAACAAAGAGGGAATCCTCAGTTTTGCCGAAGTGCGCAGCGTAAACTTGGATGAATATATCGGGCTGTCGCCCGAGCATGAGCAGAGCTATCGTTACTTTATGCAGGATAATCTGTTCAATCACATTGATATTAAGCCGGAGAACACCAATGTTCCCAACGGTTTGGCGGCCGATCCCGATCAGGCGGCGGTTGATTATGAAAAGGTCATCGCTTCGATGAACGGTGTGGATCTGCAGTTGTTGGGCATGGGTCATAACGGCCATATTGCTTTTAATGAGCCGTGCGATGAGTTTATTATGGACACTCATGTGGTGGAGTTGACCGAGAGCACCATCAAGGCCAACGCCCGTTTCTTTGCCTCGATGGATGAGGTGCCCCGCAAGGCGATGACGATGGGTATCCGTTCGATCATGAAGGCCAAGAAGATCTTGGTTGTGGTAGCAGGTGCGGATAAGGCTGAGGCTGTTTACAAGTCCTTTGCCGGACCGGTTAACCCGCAGGTGCCGGCCTCCATTCTGCAGTTGCATGCTGATGTAACGGTGGTTGGCGATAAGGCGGCCATGAGTAAATTGATTGAAGCGGGTCTGGTGAAATAAGAATAGCAGGAGCGATTAGCTCCTGCTATTTTTATTACTTGATTTTTTTGAAAGATATGGTAGAATAAAATAGATACTTTATGAATAGGAGGTTCTTTTGATGAAAGAGCCTGTATTGGTCATTATGGCAGCCGGCATGGGAAGTCGTTTCGGTGGTGCTAAGCAGATTACTCCTGTGGATGAGCAGGGGCATATTTTAATTGATTTTTCGTTGTTTGATGCCTATCGTGCGGGATTTCGTGAATTGGTGTTTATCATCAAGGAGGAGTCTCGGGCGACCTTTGAGGAGAGTATCGGCAAGCGCATGGAACAGTATTTCCGTGTGCGCTATGTCTATCAGGATATCCAGCGGTTACCCGAAGGGTTTTCTGTGCCCGAGGGGCGTGTGAAGCCTTGGGGTACGGGTCATGCGGTTGCCTGTTGCAAAGGTGTGGTTGACGGGCCGTTTGCCGTTATCAATGCCGATGATTATTATGGCCCGAGCGCCTTTGCGGCTGTGTATGATTTCCTGAAAAATAACAAGGATGATTCGCAGTATGCGATGGTGGGTTACCGTGTAGGCAATACCTTAACCGAGAACGGGTCGGTCTCCCGCGGCGTTTGCTGTGTAGAGGATGGCAAACTGGTTGATGTGACTGAGCGTACCTACATTGTGCCACAAGGGGATGGTGCCGCCTATTCGGAAGACGGCGGTGAAACCTTCACGGCGCTGGATAAGAATGCGTTGGTGTCGATGAACTTGTGGGGCTTTACGGGCGCTTTTATTGACCAGATTTGGGCTCGTTTCCCTGCCTTTTTAGAGGAAAATTTGGTGAAAAACCCGTTAAAATGTGAGTATTATCTTCCCTTCGTGGTCAATGAACAGCTCAAAGATGGCAGTGCCGTGGTGCAGATGTTGCCCTGTGAAGAGAAATGGTATGGCGTGACCTACCGTGAGGATCTGGGACGGGTACAGGCGGCCGTGGCTGAAATGAAAGGGAAAGGACTTTATACGAATAAAATTTGGGCATAACAGGTATTTTAGCATAATAAAAAGAGAGGCGAAAGCCTCTCTTTTTTTATGTTACAGGTTTGCGATGCGCTCTTTGAGGGCGGCCAGCTGGGATTTGAGTTCGCTGGGTAGACGGTCGAACTTGGCGTAGAACTCGTCGATACCGGCGGTTTCTTCTTCCCAATGGGATTTCTCGATGGTGAGCAGTTCCTTGAGGGTGGCTTCATCGAGGTCAAGACCTTCGACATTGAGGTCTTCGGCCTTGGGCATGTAACCGATGGCAGACTCAACCGCATCGGCCTTGCCATTGCAACGGTCGAGGATCCACATCAGGGCGCGCATGTTGTCGCCAAAGCCGGGCCACATGAAGTGGCCTTCGGCATCCTGACGGAACCAGTTGACGTTGAAGATCTTGGGGGGATTGGTCAGCTTCGAACCAACCTCCAGCCAATGCTGGAAGTAGTCGCCCATATGGTAGCCGCAGAAGGGCAGCATAGCCATAGGATCACGACGAACGACACCGACGGCACCGGCGGCAGCAGCGGTGGTTTCGCTGGCCATGGTGGAGCCGACGAACACGCCGTGGTTCCAGTCGTGCGACTGATAGACCAGCGGCGCCGTCTTGGCGCGGCGACCGCCGAACACGATAGCCGAGATGGGCACACCGTTGGGATTCTCAAACTCGCTGGAGAGAGAGGGGCAGTTGAGGGTAGGAGCGGTGAAGCGGGAGTTGGGATGAGCACCCTTATAGCCCATATCGCCGTTCCAAGGATTGCCCTTCCAGTCAATGGCATTGGCAGGAGGATTCTTATCCAAGCCTTCCCACCAGATGGTGTTGTCTTCGAGGTTATGAACCACGTTGGTAAAGATGGTGTCCTTCTTGGTGGACATCAGCGCGTTGTAGTTGGACTTGGCGTTGGTGCCGGGGGCTACGCCGAAGAAGCCATACTCGGGGTTGATCGCCCACAGGCGTCCGTCCTTACCGGGACGAAGCCAAGCGATATCGTCGCCCACGCACCAAACCTTATAGCCCTGCTTGGCGTAAACTTCGGGGGGGATGAGCATGGCAAGGTTGGTCTTGCCGCAAGCCGAGGGGAAAGCGGCGCAGACGTATTCGGTATGACCGTCGGGATACTCAACGCCGAGGATGAGCATATGCTCGGCCAACCAGCCCTCCTGACGGGCGAGGTTGGATGCAATACGCAGAGCGAAGCACTTTTTACCCAGCAGAACGTTACCGCCGTAGCCGGAGTTGACCGACAAAATGGTGTTGTCCTCGGGGAAG
>JAZQVM010000058.1:0-24635 GCA_045631845.1 Eubacteriales bacterium
GAGCGGTGAAGCGGGAGTTGGGATGAGCACCCTTATAGCCCATATCGCCGTTCCAAGGATTGCCCTTCCAGTCGATAGCGTTGGCGGGAGGATTCTTATCCAGACCTTCCCACCAGATGGTGTTATCTTCGAGATTATGAACCACGTTGGTAAAGATGGTGTTCTTCTTGGTGGACATCAGAGCGTTATAGTTGGACTTGGCGTTGGTGCCGGGGGCTACGCCGAAGAAGCCATACTCGGGGTTGATGGCCCAGAGGCGGCCGTCCTTGCCGGGACGAAGCCAAGCGATATCATCGCCGACACACCAAACCTTGTAGCCCTGCTTGCTGTAAACCTCGGGGGGAATGAGCATAGCCAGATTGGTCTTGCCGCAGGCCGAGGGGAAGGCGGCGCAGACATATTCGGTATGACCGTCGGGATACTCAACGCCGAGGATGAGCATATGCTCAGCCAACCAGCCTTCCTGACGGGCGAGGTTGGAAGCGATGCGCAGAGCGAAGCACTTTTTACCCAGCAGAACGTTGCCGCCGTAGCCGGAGTTGACCGACAGGATGGTATTGTCCTCGGGGAAGTGCATGATGTAACGGTTGTTCTCGTCGATATCCTTACGAGCGTGCAGACCCTTAACGAAATCGCCGTCGCCCAGAGCGTCGATGACTTCCTTGCCCACGCGGGTCATGATCTGCATGTTGAGAACGACATAGATCGAATCGGTCAGCTCAATACCGATCTTGGAGAAGGGAGAGCCGACGGGACCCATGGAATAGGGAATGACGTACATGGTACGGCCTTCCATCGAGCCTTCGAACAGGCCGTAAGCCATTTCATAAGCCTTGGCGGGCTCCATCCAGTTGTTGGTAGGACCGCAATCGCTCTCCTTGCGGGTGCAGATAAAGGTACGGTTCTCTACACGGGCCACGTCGTTAACGGCGGTGCGGTGCAGGTAGCAACCGGGATATTTTTCTTCGTTGAGCTTGATCAGTTCACCGGTCGAGCAGGCCTCGTTGCGCAGAGCATCGAGCTGTTCCTTGGATCCATCGATCCAAATCACCTGATCGGGACGGCACATCTTAGTCATCTCGTCCAGCCAGGCCAAAACTTTTGCATTGGTAGTCATGATATATCCTCCTATTGATACTCAAATTTCACACTGATGGTAGTATAGTACATTCTATGCGAATTTGCAAGTAAAAATTTTCAAAAATTCATTTTATTTGCTAAAATTTCATATTTTGTCCGAAATTTGGGCAAAATCTGCAAGAGAAAGCCGTTCTCCTCGCACATTTTCGTCAAAACCGCACTCCTGAATGACGGCGGCTACCGTTGATTTGGGCAAACCCATGGTGTTGGATAGGGTATTGCAGAGGGTTTTGCGGCGTTGGGCAAAGGCGGCCTTGATGACACGGAACATTTTGTCAACATTCTGTGGCGAGACCGGCGGGGCGATAGGGGCAAAGGAGATGACGGTGCTGGTGACTTTAGGGGCGGGCATAAAGGACTCGGGCGGGACATCGAAATGGCGGGTGGTTTCGGCATAGTAATCGGCCGATACGGTAACCGAGCCATAATCGGAGGAACCGGGGACGGCATCAAAGCGGGCGGCCACCTCACGCTGGATCATGACGGTAATCTGCTTGGCGGGCAAACCGCTCTCGAGCAGGTGCATGATGATGGGGGTAGTAATATAATAAGGAAGATTGGCGCAAACCACAAAAGGGGAGTCGCCGAAATGCTCTCGGCACAAAGCGGCCAGATCAACCTTTAAGGCGTCGCCCAGATGCAAGGCAAAATTATCAAACTGCCCCATCGTTTCGGCCAATACGGGGGCTAATCGTTTATCCAACTCAATAGCCAGCACCTTCTTAGCGCGCAGGCACAGTTCATAGGTGAGGGTGCCGATACCGGGGCCGATTTCCAGTACGCAGGTATTTTCGTCAATCCCTGCACTCTCAGCAATGGCGGCAGGGACGGCATCATCGATGAGAAAGTTTTGGCCTAAGGATTTATCAAAAGAGAAGCCGTACCGCTTCATGATGGAGCGGATGACGGTCGGGTCACACAGGCGATTACTCACAGCGCAATTTTCCCTCCGTTTTCAGATTGGGATAGCCGTGCTGGCGCAGGGCTTCGTATACGACAATGGCGGCCGAGTTAGACAAATTGAGGGAGCGCAGATCGCCGCCCATGGGGATGCGGCAGCAACGCTCGGGATATTGAGCCAGCAGTTCCTCGGGCAGCCCCGCCGTTTCCTTGCCGAAGATGAGATAGGCATTATCGGGATAGGCAATATCGCTGTGGATATGTTTGCCTTTGGTGGTCATAAAAAACAGCTCGTCGTTCTTGTGCTGGTCAAGAAAGTCGGCCAGCGAGTCGTAGTAGCGAATATCAAGGGCGTGCCAGTAGTCGAGGCCGGCCCGTTTAAGTTTACGGTCATCAATGGCAAAGCCCAGCGGGCGCACCAGGTGTAGCGTGGAGCCGGTGCAGGCGCAGGTGCGGGCAATGTTGCCGGTGTTTTGCGGAATTTCGGGTTCTACCAGTACAATATGAAACATAGTCTTCTCCTTAGCCATATTATATTTATTTTATGATATGTGTCGGGAGATGTCAACAAATTAGGATTGAATATGTGGTAAAAAAGTTGTATAATAAAGGAAATACCGTTTAAGGAGCAGGATATGGGACTGTTTGAAAAGATGTTTGGAACTTACAGCCAGCGGGAACTCAAGAAGATTCGGCCGATCGCCGATGCGGTAGAGGCGTTGGCTGAGGAATATAAGGCGCTGTCAGATGCCCAACTTCGTGGCAAGACGGCGGAGTTTAAGAAACGTTATGCCGACGGTGAGACTCTCGATCAACTATTGCCCGAAGCTTTTGCGGCCATGCGTGAAGCCAGTGAGCGTGTGACGGGCATGCGTCCCTTCTATGTGCAGTTGATCGGCGGTATCGTTCTGCATCAAGGCCGCATCGCCGAAATGAAGACGGGTGAGGGTAAAACCTTGGTGGCTACCCTGCCGGTATACCTCAATGCCCTGTCGGGCAAGGGCGTTCATGTCGTAACGGTCAACGACTATCTGGCGCGGCGTGACAGCGAGGAGATGGGCCGTATCTACCGCTATATGGGGCTGACGGTCGGCCTGTCGGTGCACGGCATGACCCCCGAAGAAAAACGGGATGCCTATAACTGCGATATCACCTATGGTACCAACAACGAGTTTGGCTTCGATTACCTGCGGGATAACATGGAATTATATAAGGAAAAGATGGTACAGCGCGGCCACGCCTTTGCGGTGGTCGATGAGGTCGTCTCGATTTTGATCGACGAAGCCCGTACCCCGCTGATCATTTCGGGTCAGGGCGAGGAGAGTACCGATCTGTATACCCGTGCCAACGCCTTGGTGCGTACCATGAAAAAAGAGGTTATCTTAGAGCAGGATACCAAGAAGCCGATCGAAGAATATGAAGCCGATTATGTGGTGGACGAGAAGGCAAAATCGGCCTTTTTAACCCCCAACGGCATGAACAAGGCTGAAAAGTTCTTCTCGGTCACCAATCTGGCCGACGGGAGCAATTCGGAACTGCTCCACCATGTCAATCAGGCCATTCGTGCCTATGGCGTCATGAAGCGTGATGTGGACTATGTGGTGCGGGAAGATGGCGTGATTATTGTTGACGAGTTTACCGGACGATTGATGTTCGGCCGCCGCTATTCCAACGGCCTGCATCAGGCCATCGAGGCCAAAGAGGGCGTGACCGTCGAAAAGGAAAATAAGACGATGGCCACCATCACCTTCCAAAACTATTTCCGCTTGTATGATAAACTGTCGGGCATGACGGGTACGGCTATGACCGAGGAGGAAGAATTCCGCCAAATCTACGGTATGGACGTGGTGGAGATTCCCACCAACCGTCCCATGATCCGTGAGGTTATGCAGGACGTGATCTATAAATCGGTGGCGGGGAAATACAACGCCATCATCGATCAGATTGTCGAGTGCTACGAGCGCCGTCAACCGGTGCTGGTGGGTACCATTTCGATCGAGAAGTCGGAACTGCTTGGGCGGATGCTCAAAAAGCGTGGCGTGCCTTTCCATATCCTCAATGCCAAATACCATGAGCGTGAGGCTGAGATTATTGCGCAGGCCGGCCGTAGCGGTGCGGTCACTATTGCTACCAACATGGCAGGCCGTGGTACCGATATTCGGCTGGGCGGTAACCCCGATTACATGGCAAAATCCGATATGCGGGGCATGGGCATTGCCGAGGATCTGATCTATGAGGCTTCGGGTCATGCCGAGACTGAGGATGAGGCCATCCTCAACGCCCGTCGGCTCTATCGGGATTTGTATAATAAGCATAAGGAAGCCTGCACCGCCGAGGCCAAAGCGGTGGTCGAGGCCGGCGGCCTGTTCATTCTCGGCACTGAACGCCATGAATCCCGCCGTATCGATAACCAGTTGCGTGGCCGTGCCGGCCGTCAGGGTGATATGGGCTATTCCCGCTTCTTCCTGTCGCTGGAGGACGATCTGATGCGCCTGTTCGGCGGCGACCGTATGAGGGCCATGATGAACACCCTCAATATCGACGAGGATATGCCTATTGAAAATAAACTGCTCACCTCGATGATTGAGAACGCTCAGAAAAAGGTCGAGGATATGAACTTTGAGCGGCGTAAACACGTACTGGAATATGACGATGTCATCAATAAACAGCGTGAGACCATCTATGAACAGCGGCGCAAGGTGCTGAGCGGCGAGGACATTCATGAGAGCATCATGGGCATGATCCATTCGGTCATTGCCGATGCCTGCGCCCGCTTCTTGGTCGGTACGCCCGATACTTGGAATATCGACGGGTTGCGCCATGAATTTTTGGGGCAGTTCTTAACGCCTAACGATCTGATTTTTGAGGAAGATGCCTTGGCAAAACTGACCCCTGCCGATGTTGAGCAGATGGTGGTTGAGCGTGCCCAGTCCGTCTTTGCGGCTCGTGAGGCCGAATTTGGCTCAGAGCAAATGCGCGAGTTGGAGCGTGTGGTACTGCTCCATACGGTAGACAGTAAATGGGTCGAGCACATCGATGCGATGGACGATCTCAAACAGGGCATCAGCCTGCGCTCCTATGCCAATGTGCAGCCGGTGGTGGCCTATCGCAACGAGGGCGCCGATATGTATGCCCAGATGATTGACGATATCCGCTACGAAACGGTGCGCATGATCTTCCGTGTGCGCATTGCCGTGCGTCAGGCAGTGGGCAAGGTGACGGGACAAAGCCACGGCGAGGGCGAGAAAAAGACGGTCACTGTCAAGAAATCGGCCAAGGTCGGCCGCAACGATCCCTGTCCTTGCGGCAGTGGCAAGAAGTACAAACAGTGTTGCGGCAAGGAGTAAAGAATGAAGATATTATTTGTGGGTGATGTGGTCGGCAAGGTCGGTTGCGACTGTGTGGCACGGCTACTGCCCAAGATCAAGCGGCAACACGGCATTGACCTGACGGTCATTAACTGTGAAAATGCATCGGCCACCAATGGGGTTATGCCTGTGGCGGCGCAGAGTCTGCTCAATGCGGGTGCCGATGTGCTCACGGGTGGTAACCACATTTTCGGTAAAAAACAGATGCACCCCCTATTGGAGGAACACGAGCGCATTTTACGCCCGGCCAACTATCCGTCGGGCGTGCCCGGTCACGGTCGGGTGGATGTTGATTGCGGTGCGTATACCGTCACGGTTATCAACCTGCAGGGCACGGCCTTTATGGATGCGCTGGATAATCCCTTTACCGCCTTGGATCGGTTATTGGACGGGGCGGGGAAGATCGTGCTGGTCGATTTCCATGCCGAGGCGACCAGCGAAAAGCGTGCCCTTGGCTTTTTCGCCGACGGGCGGGTGACGGCCTTGGTTGGCACCCATACCCATGTGCAGACGGCCGATGCTCAGATCCTGCCCAAGGGAAGCGGGTATCTGACCGATGCCGGCATGACCGGCGTGGTGGATGCGGTGCTGGGCGCCAAAAAGGAGATTGTCATCGAACGGTTTTTGACCAAACTGCCCATTCCCTTTGAATTGGCCGAAGGGGAGACTGCCCTGTGCGGCGTGGTGATCGAGGCAGATGAAGAGACCGGCATTTGCAAACAAATCTATACCATCAATGTAAGATGAGGAAAGAGTTATAAAAAATTTCGGATTGGTGTTAAATGCGTAATCGGCAATATATGGAGGGATATCAATGAAAATCGCCATTTTAGGTGCGGGCACATGGGGCGTGGCGCTGGCCAGATGTTTATACCGAAACGGCCATACTGTTATCGTATGGTCGGCCCTGCCGCAGGAAATTGAACAGTTGCAGGCAAACAAACAGCATCCCAACCTGCCAAACGTCACTCTGACGGGTATGACCTTTAGTGACGACATCGGCGTATGTAATGGAGCGCAGATGCTCATTTTTGCCGTGCCGAGCATCTATGTGCGCGCCACCGCTCAAAGAGTAAAGGCGATACTTTCCGGTCGCCCTGTTGTGGTCGATGCCGCCAAAGGTTTAGAGAAGGACACGCTAAAGAGCATGACCGAGATAATCGAAGAAGAACTCGGTTATCCGGCCGTAGCGCTTTCGGGTCCTACCCATGCCGAGGAGGTGGCACGGGATATGCCCACATCCATCGTATCGGCCAGTAACGATGCGGCGGCGGCCGAAGCGGTGCAACGAGCCTTTGAGGGCAGTTGCCTGCGGGTCTATACCAATCGGGATGTCAAGGGCGTGGAACTGTGCGGTGCGCTGAAAAATATCGTGGCACTGGCCACCGGCGTGTCGCAAGGTCTGGGTTTTGGTGATAATACCAAGGCGGCTATCATCACCCGCGGCATGTCTGAAATTACAAGGCTTGGTCTGAAAATGGGCTGTCAGGAATCGACATTTTTCGGGTTGGCCGGCATCGGTGACCTGATCGTGACCGCCACCAGCCAACACTCCCGTAACAACCGTGCCGGTCAGTTGATCGGCAAAGGCTATACTGCCGAACAGGCCTGTCAAGAGGTCGGCATGGTGGTTGAAGGCTTGAATGCCCTGCCCGCCGCAGTCCGATTGGCAAAATATTATGAAGTGGAGTTGCCTATCATCGAAGCGCTCAACTCGGTGGTCAACCACGGGGTAGCGCCGCTGGATATGGTGCATCACCTCATGGCACGCACAGCGGGAGAAGAATAAAAAAATTGCCGTCGAAAGACGGCAATTTTTTTATACAAAGCGTTTGGCTAAATTTTGATAGAAGATGCGGGATAATTCGGGTGTGCCAGCTACCATGGAATTGAAGATGTGCCCGCTCCTTTCACCAACGGCGGTTAGTGATTCGATCTGCTCATCGGTAAGCGGGAGCGGAGGCAGGATTGAATAGACGGCCGATTCAAAGTCGTCAATCCCGTCAAAGCCGAGCCGAGATAAAACGGAGGAAACCTCGTCGGCATACTCGGTAGCCTGCAAGCGCAGGAAATCACCCAGCGTATAGCCGCAGGCAAAGCCGTGCGGAATATCCAGTTGCACGGTAAGACCGTAACTCTGGGAATGTCCCATACAGGTACCCGTCAGTTCAATGGCCATGCCGCCCAGTTGGGAAGCGTATAGGATTTTCTCCCGATCCAAGTCGTCACACTCGCCGTCAAGTAAACGGGCAAAACTGTCTTGTAACAGTTCCAGCCCTGCCGCGGCATAAGCACGGACTAAAACACCCGTCTTTTTATGGAAATAAGCTTCCAAACAGTGGGCGATAATATCCACCGTGGTCGAACGAGCCACCGAAAGGGGGAGGGCTCGCAGATAGGTCGGGTCGCAAAAACTCACCTTCGGCATGATGGACGGATGCCCATACCCTGCCTTTTTAATAGCATCGCCGTAGCCGGTTTCCATCACCGAATAGCGGGTCACGCCGCTGCCGGTGCCGGCGGTAGTGTCGCAGGTGAGAACGGGAAGCGGTTGACGGAAATTGCCACCATATAAATCTTCGGGTCTAACCTCGGGATTGGCCAGTATAACGGCCACCGTCTTGGCGGCATCCATGGCCGACCCGCCGCCGATCCCCAGTACCGCATCGGGACGCTTTGCGCAAGAATGGGCGGCCGATGCACAGTCGTCAAAGTGCGGGTTTTGTGGAATGGCATCAAAGATCTCATAGGTGATCCGTTGCTCATTAAATACACTAAGAAAATCATCCAAAGCCCCGCTCTTTTTTGCGCCCGAACGGCCGGTTACAATCAAATAGTGGCTTCCGAAACTCCTGAGTAAATCCCCTGAACGGGATACGCAACCGACGCCGCTGACACAGCACCAAACCGCCGATAAATCAAAATGAAGCGGCAACATCATTTGGTGCCGAAAATACGGTCGCCCGCATCGCCCAATCCAGGGAGAATGTAGGCGTGATCGTTGAGTCTTTCATCCAGCGAGGCACAAAAAATATCCACATCGGGATGCGCCTCATGCAGAGCGTTGAGCCCCTCGGGAGCGGCAATGATGCACAGGAAATTAATCTTGCGTGCCCCGTAATTTTTCAAGAACTGCACGGCCGCAATGGCGCTGCCGCCGGTGGCCAGCATCGGGTCAACAATAAAGACCTCACGCTCCTCGATATGGTCGGGCAGTTTGCAGTAATATTCGACAGGCTGCTTGGTTTCAGGGTCACGGTACAGGCCGATATGCCCCACCTTGGCGTTGGGAATCAAGGTCAGAATGCCGTCCACCATGCCAAGTCCGGCACGAAGGATAGGTACAATGGCTACGCTGTCAGCCAATACATGGCACTTGGCGGTGGTCAGCGGGGTTTCTACTAAAACTTCCTTGGTGCGCAGATTGCGAGCAGCATCATAGCACAGCAAAGTAGCAATCTCGGAGATGGTTTCACGAAACTCCTTAACGCCGGTATCTTTGTTACGGATGAGAGCCAGTTTGTGCAAAATCAAGGGATGATCCATAATGTGAACATTCTTGTCCATGTCTTTACTCTCCTTTATATTTTTTATCAATGGCATCAATTTTTTCAATGCGGTTTTGATGACGGGGATTCTCGGTATCAAAGGGTGTGGTAATAAACAGGTCCACCAGTTGCAGGGCTTCCCCTTCACCCAAAATGCGCTCGCCTAAACACAAGACATTGGCATTGTTATGGGCGCGGGTAAATTTTGCTCCAAAGGCTGATGAGGTGGCGGCGGCACGAACGCCGCTGATGCGGTTGGCCGCCATCGACATACCAATGCCTGTCCCGCAGACCAGAATACCCAGTTCATAGGTCTTGTCGGCGACCTGCAAAGCCAGTTTCTCGGCCACATCGGGATAGTCGGCCCGCTCACCGGCGGCAATGCCGATATCGGTTACCTCGTGTCCCAGTTCAGTCAGATGCGCTACAATGGCGTTTTTCAGGTTGACGCCGGCATGGTCATTGCCAATGATTAACTTCATGCTTGTTCCTCCGTTTTTAGACGCTCCAGCCGTTCCCGTTCCGCCTGCGGGCGGCGCAGATACACCGGCAACAGGTCATGGCAGGAGGTGGGGCGGAAATTACAAGAATAGGCCGTTTCATAAGCAGCCATTCCCGCCGATGCGGCGGTGGCGGCAATGAGATTGGGTGGTGCCATACGGCAGGGTAATAGAGGGGATAAACGGTCATAACAGAGTTTGGCTCCATCCCCAACAAAGAGAACAGGCGCTCCCTTGTCTTTAAGCTCCTCGCCTAACTCCTCAATGGACAGGGCGCGGTCGGCACACAGCCGCACCGGCTTGCCGTCCTGTATCTCAAATAAGGCGTTGTATACCTGTTGGCGGCGGGCATCCAGTACGCAGGCAAATACCGTCCCATCAGGTGCGGTATTGCTGTAGGCGAGTGCATCCATGGTGGAAAGGGGGATCAGCCCAATGCCGCTCGCTTGCGATAATCCCTTGGCGGTCGATACCCCGATGCGGATGCCGGTAAAAGAACCGGGGCCAACGGTGGTGGCAATATAGTCAATATCCGATAAAGTCAAATCAGCATTTTTTAAGACTTGGTCAATCTGTACCATGATGGTCTTGCTGTGCCCCAACCCGCAATCGAGCAGAGAGAGGGAGAGCAACCGAGCGTCCTCCATCACGGCAGCACTGCAGGAGGAAGAACAGCAATCAATCACTAATATTCTCATCGTTTCCTCCTTCTATACGGATGATGCGGGTATCCATATCCTCGCCCTTTTCAATGATGACGCGGATGGCATCGGCGGGAATTTCCTCGGCAATGTTCTCGCACCATTCGCAGGCGATGGTCACGCCCTGATCTATATAATCATAAAATCCCGTATCTTCCAAGGCGTCAGCATCAATGCGGTACATATCAAAATGACACAGCGGCTTGTCGCCTCGGTAGTAGTTGACAATGGCAAAGGTGGGGCTGGAGGCATGGTCAATGCAACCAAAGGCTTGGGCGATGCTCGAAATAAAGCGGGTCTTGCCTGCACCAAGATCACCGTAAAAGGCTAAAAATTCACCGCCCTTTAAGGTCTTGGCAAATTTCATGGCAATTTCGGTTGTCTGCATCGGACTGTGCGAAATATAGGTCACGCCCTCACCTCCTTACTTTCTATATAGTATATCAAAGTCCGATTGCTTTTTCAAGGCATGAGTGGTATAATAAAGTATAAAAATTGTCGGAGGGGCTCATGATCCGTTTTTATTTGGGACATTTGGAAAATCGGCAACGGTTATATCGGGAATTTGTCGAAGATGCCGACAGGGGACAACCCTGTCTGTTCTTGGTTCCCGAGCAGTTTACCGTGCACGCCGAGCATCGCCTGATGCAACTGCGCCCCCAAGGCTTCGGCGGTCGTGCCGAGGTGGTCAGTTTTAAACGGTTGGCCCGTCGGGTCATGATTGCCTGCGGCCGCAGTTTGAACCGCCAACCCGATGCGGCCGCTTCGTCAGTGGTCATGCTTCGTGCCTTTATGAAACTGCGCGAGAGTCTGCAGTTTTATGCCTCGGCCCGTGTCACCCCCGGCTTTATCGCTCAACTGTGCCGCGCCGAAGAACAGATGCGCCGTTCCTGCATCTCCCCCGAAGAGCTGGAAACGGCGGCGCAATCGATGGGCGCCCGCCGTCAGAAATTAGAAGAACTGGCCCGCATCGTCGGCCAGTATCGAGCCATGATGGAAGAAAGCGCCTTTGCCCTCGATGAGCAGGAACAGGCGGCCGCCTTGCTGGAGGAAACCTCCGTCTTTAACGGCTACCGTATTTATGTGGACGGCTTTTATTATTTTTCCGCCGCTGAACTGGATCTGCTTTCCCGCCTGATGAAGCATAGCGATATTACCTTTGCCCTGCCTGCCGATGCCCGCCACGCCGAAGGGGAGAGGGAATCGGTCTTTGCCCGGCCCGCCAAAACGATGGCGCAATTGCGCCGTTTGGCCGATGGTTGCGGTGTGGCGGTTGAGGCGGTGCGCATCGATGAAGGGCAGGAGAATGAAGCATTGGCGCACCTGCGCCAGCACCTGTTCTTGCCGCAAGTAACCCCTTACGAAAAGGATACCGATGCCGTTTGCCTGCACGCCGCCGCTGATTGTTTTGATGAGGCTGAGCATGTGGCAGTCAATATTGCCCGTTTGCGCCGTCAAGGCTACCGTGACGGGGAGATTGCCGTACTGTGTCGGGACGAGAGCCAGTATAAGGGTGTGCTCGACAGTGTGCTGGAGATGCACGGCATCTCGGTCTTTACCGATAAGAGAACGCACATGGCGGTCAAGCCGTTGGCGTTGCTTTTGAGCACGGCGTTGGATATCTCGGCTGAGGATTTTACTACCGAGGATGTGCTCACCCATATCAAAACGGGACTGACAGCGCTGGATGATGAAGCATTAGGCGCCATGCAGCGATATTGTGCCGTGTGGGAGCCTTTACCCGGTCAGTGGAAAAAGGATTTTACCGATCATCCCGACGGCTTTACCATGGAAATGACCGAGGATGCCGCTCGGCGATTAGCGGCCCTCAACGCCGATCGTCGGCGCATCATGGAGCCCATTCTTGAATTAAGACAAGCGCTACACGGCACGGTGGCCGATGTTTGCCGTGCCCTATATGCCTATATCGAGTCGGTGGGCGTGGCCGATCGGCTCAAAGAACAGACCGTACGGCTGGATGCACAGGGTGACCATGCACAGGCACAGGAATGTGAGCAGACATGGGAAATCATAGGCAAGGTACTGGGTGCTTTGTATGAGGCGGCCGGTGATATGCCCACCGATCCCGATATCTTTCGCCAACTGTGGGCGTGTGCTTTGGCAGGATACGATATCGGTCGTATCCCCACTTCTGTGGATGAGGTGCTGACCGGCCGTGTCGATCACGTACGTACCATCGGGCGGCGTGCCGTCTTTGTCATGGGTGTCAATGCCGGCAGTTTTCCCGCCCATGCCAATGAAAATGATCTGGTTAATGCCGGCGATCGGGACTGTCTGCACACGGCAGGTCTGAATTGGGAAGAAAATATGGCCGATGGGCGGGATGAATGGTTTTACGCCTATCTGGCGTTTGGCATGGCAACCGAGAAATTGTTTGTGTCTTATCATCAATTAACCGATACGCATGATCCGGCCATGGCTTCCGAATTTTTTGATCAGATACGGGCCCTATTCCCGCAGGTGACGGTTACTCACGGCCGTGACGGGGTGTGGGATTGCCCGTCGGCTTTTGATCAGCTGGTGTCGGGCGGATTCGCCGACGAAGGTTTGTTGAAGTTTTTTGACGAACACCCAACCTATCGGGATCGGCTGACCTTGGCCATGCGTGCCCGTGAGATTGGCAAGGCCGATGTCGCCCACTCGGCGGTGTTGGAAAAGCGGATACAGGGCGACGGGCTGGCGGTATCGCCCACCAGTCTGGATACGCTCACCGGATGCAAATTCAAATATTTCTGTAAATATGTCTTGCGCCTCAAACCCTTGCAACGGGCCGAGATGTCGGGACGGGAACTGGGCACCTTTGTGCATGATATGATGGAAAAAGTGCTTGGCCAATATGCTAAAGAGAGCCAAACGCCCATCTGGGAAGATGATCGGGAGCGGGTATACGCCTTGATCGACGAGCGCATGAAAGACTATCTGCAGGGCTATTTCGGCGGCGGAGAACGGTCGGCACGCTTCCGCTACCTCTTTGCCCGTACCCGTGAGGCGGTGCATGAACTGATCGATAAACTCTGTGACGAGTTTTCCCAATCGGCCTTCCGTGCCGAGGACTTTGAACTGACCATCGGTCGTGACGGCGCGGTGTCCCCCATCCGTATCGAGTTTGAGGGGGGCAGTATACGGGTCGAGGGTACGATCGACCGTGTTGACAGTATGCAGACCGAAAACGGTCGTTTCCTGCGTATCGTAGACTATAAAACGGGACTCAAAAAGTTCGATTTTGATGATATTTATAACGGATACGCCGCCCAAATGCTGCTCTATCTGTTCTCTTTGATGCAAAACGGCGGGGAGCGTTACGGGCTGGCCCTGCGGCCGGCGGGTGTGCTGTATTATCCCGCCAGACAGCAATTTTACAGCGTTTCGGCAGGTGAAGCCCCGCCGACCGACGGAGAATTGGAACTGCAATTGGCTCGCCAAGGCGCCCAAAACGGCCTGCTGATCAACGATGTGCAGGTCTTAACAGCCATGGAACGGGAGTTGCAGGGGCGGTTTATTGATGTCACCGTCGCCAAAGGCGATGCCCTGAAAGGCAATCTGATCTCCGAGCGTGGTTTTTCGGCTCTGCAAGAACATTTAGTGTCCTTATTGCAAAAACTGGGTCAGGAACTCTTGTCGGGCGATGTAACACCCATGCCCCTCTCCAAAGGCGGCGAAGATACCGCCTGCCAATATTGCGACTATGCGGCCGTCTGCTCCTTTGAGGCAGGCCGATCTTCGGTGCGTCGCTATGAGAAATACCGAGGCAGTGAATTGGAGCGAAAGGTGGTGGCGTGTGATGAGTGATCGGCAAAAATTTACCGTGGAAAAGCCCATCGTGGAGGGGCAGTTGACGCCCGAACAGGAACGTGCGGTCACAACCGATGGCGGCCGCCTGTTGCTTAGCGCCTCGGCCGGTTCGGGTAAAACCTCGGTACTCACCCGCCGTGTCGTGGAAAAACTCAAAGCAGGCGTGCCGATACAGGAACTGCTGGTTGTTACCTTTACCAATGCCGCCGCCGCCGAAATGCGCAAGCGCATCGGGGATGAACTGAAAAAAGAACGGGACAACGCCACCGATACCGAAATGCGCCGTCGGCTCAGCCGTCAGATCCTGGATCTGCCGCAGGCCCGCATCTGCACCATGGACGCCTTTTACGGCGAATTTGTGCGCCGGAATTTTCAGCAGTTGGATGTATCGCCCGATTTTCGGGTGGTACTGGGCCCCGAATATGACCTGCTCTGCCGCAGTACCATGCAGGGTGTCTTTGATGCGCTATATGAGGAAGAAAACGAAACCTTCTTGCGCTGTGTCGATGTCTTTTCGGGCGAGAGGAATGATATCGGTTTCTATGAACAGATGCTGGAACTGATCCGTACGCTCGACAGTGAACCCTTCCCCGAACAAAAACTGGCACAGTTGCAGGCTATGTTTGAAGAACAGGAGTTAGGGGATAGTCCGTGGTATCGGTATTTCTGCCAATACCTCAAAGAGGGCTTGGAGGAACTGCACCCCGTATTTGCCGAAATTGCCGAGTATGCGACCGCGCATCGGGTCGAATTGGGTGACAAGATTGCCGATCAACGGCTGGAAGATCTGGCGCAGATGAATACCGCTTTGGCCGCCCTGCGGCAGGGGGTAATTCCGTCTTGCCCCGCCTTTGAACGGCTCTCACCCCTCAATCCTAAGCATCGCACCTACGAGTGGTATCGCCCCATCCATCCCAAAATCAAAGCGGCACGGACACGGGTGGCGGCCTTGTATGAAAAACTGCATATCCCATCAAATGCCGCCTTTGCCAAGCAACAGCAGATGTGCGCCGACCTGACGGCAGGTATGCGGCTGGTGGCACAGCGATATTATCAGGCAGACCGTGCCGTCAAACGGCGCAAAAATATCCTTTCCTTTGCCGATGCTTCCCGCCTGACCTTATCTTTGCTGGTGAACGGGTACGATCCCGAAACCGATCGGGTGGAGATGAGTGACTATGCCGTATCTTATATCAGCGGCGAACTGGGTCCCCGCATTGAGGAAGTGCTGATCGACGAGTATCAGGATACCAACCTCCTGCAAAACCTCATCTTCCTCGCTCTTTCGGATAACGGAAAAAATCTGTTCTGTGTCGGCGATCTCAAACAGTCCATCTACCGCTTCCGCAAGGCGCGCCCCGACCTGTTTGCCGGACAGTTGCACCGCTTCTCGGAAGAGGAGTTTCCGCAGGTGCAGTTTCTAACCCGCAATTTCCGCTCGGCTAAAGGTGTACTTGGCTTTGTTAATTTCTTCTTTTCCCTCATTATGAGTCGGGTGTCGGGCGGTGCCGATTACGACCATACCCAATGGGCGTATGTGGCCGGAAAATTCCCCGATGGGGATACCGATACCGAAATTTTACTGTGCGACGATAACGATATCGACTGGCAGGAGAGCGGCGATTACCGCCAAGGTCAAATGTGCGCCCAGCGCATCCAAGAACTGATGGCGGAAGGTCGTACGGTATGGGATGCCAAAACCAAAACTTCCCGCCCGCTCGATTATCGGGATATTGTCATTTTGATGCGAGCCGCCAAGGGTCATGCCGATGCCGTGGTTAAAGCCCTGACCGATGCGGGCATCCCTGCCTATTCAGCCAAAGCCAAAAGTTATTTTGATCGGTACGAGGTCAAATTTGTCCTGTCCTTCCTGCGTGCGGTGGATAATCCGTATTTGGATATTCCTATGGCCGCCGCTCTGCGAAGCCCCATTTTCTGCTTCTCGGCACAGGAACTGTGCGACCTGCGTGAGCAGGGGAAAGGTTGCCTGTATGATTGTCTTGGTCAAAGCAACGAGCCAAAAGCCAAGCAGGCCAAGGCGGTGATTGACCGTTACCGTACCCGCTCGGGTGCCGAGCCGGTCTATCGCTTAATATGGGATCTGTATGGCGAGTTTTCCCTCTTTGCCGCCGTCGGCGCCATGGCCGATGCTCCTTCCCGTCAGGAAAATTTGCGGCTGATCTACCGCCATGCACGGGACTATGAAAACAGTTCCTTGCGTGGATTATACGGCTTTTTATGTTATATGGAACGGGTCGAGGAGCAATTGCGTAACGCCGAGGGTGCCAATCCCGCTCCCGCCGCTCCGCACGTCACGGTATCCACCATCCATGCCGTAAAGGGCTTAGAGTATCCTTATGTCTTTGTACTGCACATGGAGAGTGCGGCGGTGCCGTCGATGAGCAGTCGCAGCCGCATGGCTTATTCGGATGAGTACGGATTGGGGTTGCGGATTAAGGATCGAGAGCGGCGCATGGTGTATGACACCTTTGCCCGTTCGGCCGTCTTGTCGGCTAACCGTGAGGAAGAAATGGCCGAAATGTTGCGCCTGTTGTATGTAGCCTTTACCCGTGCCAAGGAAAAACTGTTCCTAGTCGGCAGCATCGGGATACAGGATCGGGAAACGGCAAAGGGAACAACCAAGGGTCGCCTGCCCGTATTTCTGTCACAAGCACTGGCGTTGGTCGGTCACGGAACAATCGGTCCCCGTCTGGTACAGTCCTGTGCTTCGCCGCTGGAGTTGATCCTGCTGGCCGCCCTGCGTCATCCCGCAGGCTTGGACTTTGCCGAACAAATCGGGGTCGAGGTGCCCGAAGGTATCTTCCCCGATACCGATCGGTTGGAGCGTAGTGTCCTGACGGAACCCTTGGGGGATCGTCACGGTATCTTCGGGCTGAATATTCGCATTATCGACCCGATTCCCGATTATGCCGTACAAACATCGCAGGCGCAGGCACAGATGGATATGGAACAACTCCATCCCATTCTGTCTTATCAATACCCGTTGGAGAAACTCAAAGCCGTACCTGCTAAGGTATCGGTTTCCGATCTGAAGGGACTGCGGGATATGGATGACGATGCGGGACTGATGCTGGATCGGCAGATCAATTACGATAAACCCGCTTTTCTGTGTCAGGGCTTAACGGCCGCCGAACGGGGAACGGCCACCCATAAATTCATGCAGTTTATCACCTTTGACGATACGCCTTTACTGCTGTTGCGCGAGCGAATGGTGCGAAACGGTACCCTAAGTCAAGCCGAAGGCGAAGCGTTGGATCTGGAGCAGATCGAGTGCTTCCGCCAAAGCGATCTGGCACGGCGCATTGCCGCCTCGGCTTATGTGGAACGAGAGTATCGGTTCTTGTCGCAGGTGTCGGTCGGGCAATATGATCCCTCATTGGCTGATAGCACGCAAACCGTTATGCTCCAAGGTGTCATTGACCTGTTCTTCGAGGAGAATAACGGCATTACCTTGGTCGACTATAAGACCGATCGAAACAGCGACGAAACCTATTATCAACAGCGGTATGCTCTGCAGCTGCGCCTGTATGCCCAAGCATTGGAAAAATTGCTGGATAAGCCGGTAAAACGCTGTGTGATTTATGCTCTTTCCTGTCAAAAGGAAATTGATGTGTAATTTTTGAAAAAAGTTCTTGCATTTTTGTTTCAAATCGTGTAGAATAAGCGTTGGACAGTTCCATTCGGAGAGATGGCTGAGCTGGTCTAAGGCGCACGACTGGAAATCGTGTAAGGACTTAAACTCCTTCAAGGGTTCGAATCCCTTTCTCTCCGCCATGCAAAACAGACACCCCATTTGGGGTGTCTGTTTTGCATTCTATCGAAGAAAGGGATTCGAAGGGTCGGTAGTGAATGACAGTCCGGTGGACTGTCAGAGCCGACCCCGGCCCGAGCCGCAGCGAGGGCGAATCCCTTTCTCGACCATACGCCAAGGGCGGTCGACGGCATCGGAGTGCGCAGCGCATCCCTTTCTCCGCAGATCTGCATTTTACTTCCGACTACAGGCAAGATGAAGCCTTACCGCAGCGAGGGCGCATCCCTTTCTCTTTTATTCACTTGCAAATGCACCTCAAATATGATATGCTAAATACAAAACCACCACGAATGGAGAACATCACGGATCGTTATATTGGACAAGACCTGCAGGTGCGGGGCGCCGAATTATACACCTTAGAAGATGGCATGGGAAAAGGCATGCGTATGCTCTATGTGCGAAACGGATTAGGGCTGGAAGCGTGGATCTCCCTCGATCGGGCGGGTGACCTGTCAAGGGTATCCTTTATGGGACAGAATATGGGTTGGTTTTCTCCCTGCGGCTATGTCGCCCCCGAACACTACGGCGCCGTAGGTTTCGCCCGCTCCTTTACCGCCGGCTTCTGCTACACGGTAGGTCTGGATAATGCCGGCCGTGTCTGCGAGGATGAGGGCGAAGTGCTGCCCCAGCACGGTACACTGGCCATGAAAGCCGCCACCTTGCTTAGTCGTGAAGAAGACGAAACGGGGCTGACGGTGAAACTGCAGATCGTCGATCGAGTCATGTTCGGCCGCAAATTGGTGCTTTACCGCACCTATCGTTTCTCCTATACCGAGAATACCATCACCCTCGACGATACCGTGAAAAACCAAGGCGATACCGAATCCCCCTGTCTGGTCATGTACCATTGCAATATGGGTTATCCTTTGGTGGATGAATCGAGTGTGCTAACCGTTCCGTATTCCACAATACGAGGCTATACCGACAATGCCACCGAGCATATCGACACCGCCCTGCAAATGGAAAAGCCGCAGGATGGGTACGTCGAACGGTGCTATGAATATGATCTGACCGAGCCCTGTGTCGATCTGTATAATCCCAATATCGGCATCGGCATGACCATGACCTTCGATAAAAAGGAAATGCCGCGCTTTACCGAGTGGAAAATGATGGGCAAGCACGACTATGTACTCGGTCTCGAGCCGGGCAACTGCATCCCACAGGGCCGTGACGCCATGCGCAAGGCCGGTGTTATGCCCACCGTCGCCCCCGACGGCGAAAGCCACACCGCCCTGACCTTTACATTCTATCAGAAATAAGAAAAAACCGATCCGTCAGGATCGGTTTTTTATTGGCTTGTATCCTGTTTACCACATAGCCTTGTAAAGTGGCCGATAAGTTTGATTTCATTCCATTTTAATATTCAAATGGTATAATTAAGTATCGTAATATTTTTATGGAGGAAATCATGGTTGCAATTAAAACGGTAAATTTGACGAAACAATATCCGCATATCACGGCTGTTGATCATTTGAATTTAGAAATAGCCAAAGGGGAACTATTTACCCTGCTCGGTATGAACGGCGCAGGAAAGACAACAACCGTAAAAATGCTTTCGTGCCTGACCGCCCCCACAAGCGGAGACGCTATGGTTGAAGGGGAGAGTGTGGGGCAGGAGTCTTTGGCGGTAAAACGCAAGATTGGCGTATCTCCTCAGGAAACTGCCGTGGCTGAGCAATTAACTGTTCGGGAAAATTTAGAGCTTATATGCGGTATTTATGGATTTTCTAAGGAAAAACGGCAAACTTCCGTTGCGGAATGTGCCCAACGATTTGGTCTCCAGCACATACTCTCACAAAAGGCGGGAAAACTCTCGGGCGGATGGCAACGCCGAGTCAGCATTGCTATGGCGCTCATCGGTGAGCCGTCGGTATTGTTTTTGGATGAGCCGACACTTGGTTTGGATGTCTTAGCTCGACGAGATCTATGGAATTTGATTCAAGATCTGAAAGGCAAGGTTACCATAGTGCTGACCACTCACTATATGGAAGAAGCCCAAAGCTTATCCGATCGTATCGGCATCATGAAAGACGGAAAATTGTTGGTGGCAGCCACGCCGAAGGAACTGATGGAGATGACATCAACCGATACGGTTGAACAGGCTTTTATTGCAATCGTAAAGGAGGGAAAGAGATGAAGATGCTCCTATTTGCTAAACGGTGTGCCAAGGAAATCCTGCGTGATCCGCTTAACTTGCTCTTTGGTCTGGGATTCCCCATTGTCCTGCTGTTTCTGTTGCATGCTATACAGGCGAATGTACCCGTGAATATGTTTCAAATTGAACGTTTGGCGCCGGGAATTGCCGTGTTTGGCTTGTCTTTCATGACGCTCTTTTCTGCCACCCTGTTAGCTAAGGATCGGGAAAGTGCATTTTTACAGAGATTATATACTACACCATTGTGCCCGCCCGACTTTATTCTGGGTTATTTGTTGCCAATGATTCCCATAGCCATAATACAAAGTTTGGTTTGTTATCTCCTTGCTGTACCATTGGGATTATCCTTGCATATAAATATGTTGTACGCCATGATGTTGAAATTACCGGTTATTCTCTTTTATATCTCTCTGGGGTTATTATGTGGCAGCGTTTTTAATGTCAAACAGGTCGGCGGTATCTGCGGTGCCTTGCTCACCAATGTGTCGGCATGGCTGGCAGGTATATGGTTCGATCCTCAGTTGATTGGCGGCGCCTTTGAAAAAATCGCCAACCTACTGCCCTTTATCCATGCCGTGGAATTGGAAAAGGCGGTCGTCATCGGGGATTTTTCACTGGTGTTGCCCCATCTGTACCCCGTCCTTCTCTATGCCGTTGTCATAACGGTAGCCGCCGTCTTCCTCTTTTTGCGCCAGATGAAACGACAATAAAAAAGCCACACCCAAACGGGTATGGCTTTTTGCTTGGTGGACCATCAAGGACTTGAACCTTGGACCGGCCGGTTATGAGCCGGCTGCTCTAACCAACTGAGCTAATGGTCCACGTGCGCTATATAGTATAGCACACCATATTAAGAAAATCAAGTATTGTTTTACGATTCATACGGACGAATTCGAAGAGTAGCCCCCAAAGATTCGCAGATCTGACGGCTTTTCTCCTGTTCCTCGGGCGAGGTGACCACATCCACCACCGTCATCATCACCTGCGGCACATAGACCGTACACTCCTTGGTAAAGGCCAGCATGGCGTCATACGACGGCAAACCGAATTTGGGACGAACGACCTTCAGATAATCCTCAGCATTGGTGGCGTTCAAACTGATGGAAACGGCATCGATCAGGCCGCTCAGCATGGAGGCGGTGCTCTTGCCGTGAATCAGATCGGCCAGTCCGTTGGTGTTGATGCGGATGCGAATATCGCTTTTGCTCTTGATATATCGAGCAACGGTCAGCAGATCGTCAAGCCGTTCGGTCGGCTCGCCGTAACCGCAAAAAACGATCTCCTCATATTGAGAAAGATCCCATGCATCAAGGCTTTGACAGACCTCATCCACCGTCGGCTCCCGATCCAGCCACAACGGATCAGAACCATATACACTGTCGCTGTTTTGGCGTAAACAGAAGGTGCAGGCGCAGGGGCAACGGTTGGTCATATTCACATAGATCCCGCGCTTGACGGGATAGGTAATAGTCATCATAAGAAAATCCTCCGAATGTTGAGTTTGTCAAAAAGATAGCCAAGCAGTAAAAATATCATACTGCTGATCAGACATTGCATACAACTGCCCACGATACCGGCCAGCGGCGCTACGGCATTTTGTGTAATCAGGGCTTCGTAGGCATAATAGCCGCCGATGCACAAAATCCAAGCGGGAATCAGCGCCAGCATATTTCGTATGCAAAAGATCTTTCCTTGCCGCCGAAAGGCAAGAACCGATAACCCCTTGATAACAAGGGAGGCGGGTGCCCATATCGCAAAGCCGGTCATCACATCGGCCAAGGTACTGCCGAGAATCCCCACCGCCACAGCGTAGGGCCACGGGAGCAGGCAGGCGGCTAAGTAGATGACGGCATCACCCGTATGAATATAGCCGGCGTGGGAGGGAATCTGCAAAAAGGCGGTGCAGACAAAGACAAGTGCGGCAAAAATACCGCTGTAGCAAAGATAACGAACGGTCGGTTTCATAGTTGTGTTAAAAACTCCTCAAAACATAGTCCGTCGGTTTTGGGCAGGTTGAGTTCTAAGGCTCGGCGCAAAACCTTGGCGATAAAGGCGGCGGCGTGCCTTACCGAATCTTCTAAGGACATGCCGTTTACGAGGTCGGCCACCAGAATGGAGGAGAAGACATCCCCCGTTCCCGAGCGGTTCGGGCCTACCTTATGTTCGGTTACCATGGTGACTTTTCCGTCCTCAAAAATGAAATTTACGAGGTTTTCTCCCCGTTCTAACCCCGAAATTACCACCTTTTTTGGCCCCATTTGGGTCAATTTCAGGCAAATTTCAGTCAAATTTTCCTCATTAAAGTCGATTTTATAGGGTGTTTTGGTCAAAAAACAGGCCTCTGTGAGGTTGGGTGTGAGAATATCGGCATAAGGAACCAGTTCTCTCATCTTGTCTGCCAGCAGGGGCGAATAGGAGGGGTACAGTTTGCCATAATCGCCCATGACCGGGTCCATCACTACCACGGTATCCTCTTTTTTGAAGTGAAGAAGAAAGTCCTTCACAAGGGCAATCTGTTCGGGAGAACCAAGATAACCGGTCAAAATCCCCGAAAACTTCAGATTGAGCGCCTTCCATTGCTCCATATACGGTTTCATGTGAGGGGTAAAGTCGGTGGAATAAAAGCGGTCAAACCCCGTATGATTGGAAAATATCGAAGTGGGTAGAGGGCAACATTGCACCTTGAGTGCCGAAATAATAGGCAGGGATACGGTTAACGAACAGCGGCCAAATCCGCAAAAGTCGTTAATGACGGCAATCTTCTTTTCATGATTGTGCATAAAATCCCTCCTTGCTTTTTTATTGAGGATACTATATACTATTTTTGGTAGCATGAAAAGTATCAAAATAGGAGAATTTTATAGAACCAGATGAAACAGGAAGCGGCGTACTTACAGTTATATAAGAAGATGAGAGAGTCGATCGTTGGCGGGGTTTATCCCATGGGGAGCAAATTGCCGTCCAAGCGTACCATGGCCGAAGAGTGGGGCGTGGGGCTGATTACGGTGGCGCACGCTTATGAGTTGCTGATTGATGAAGGGTATGTGGAGGCACGGCAGCGTAGCGGATATTTTGTGATCTTCCGAAACGATGACGGGTTTGCCTCGTCTCCACACACCGCCGTATCGGTAAAACATGACAGCGGGCCTGCGGAATTTCCTCTTTCGGTTTTGCAGCGAACGATGCGCACGGTGATGAGTGATTACGGATCGGATATTTTAGAGCGCTCGCATCCGATCGGATGCTTTGAACTTCGGCAGGCCATTCGGCGGTATTTGGCTCGAAGCCGAGGGATACAGGCGCAGGCCGAACAAATTGTGATCGGGTCGGGCTCAGAATATCTATATCGCATGATTGTGGATCTGTTGGGGCGCGAACGGGTTTATGGAATAGAATCGCCGTCTTATAAAAAGATTGAGCAGGTGTATCGGGCGGCGGGTGTGCGCATAGAGATGCTGATGTTGGGGCAGGATGGCATTGACAGCGGAGCGTTGCGTGCCGCACAAGCGGATGTCTTGCACATATCACCTTATCGCAGTTTCCCCAGCGGAGTGAGCGCATCCGCCTCCAAACGGCATGAATATTTACGATGGGCGCAAGAGGGACGATATATCGTAGAGGATGATTTTGAATCGGAATTTTCGGTATCCAAAAAGGCAGAAGAAACCTTATTTTCCCATGCTGAACATGAGAATGTTATTTACATGAACACCTTTTCACAAACCGTTTCGCCCTCGTTGCGGGCGGGGTATATGGTATTGCCGCCGGCGCTGGCCGAGGAATTTGAGCGCAAATTAGGCTTTTATTCCTGTACCGTGCCTACCTATATGCAGTTAGTATTGGCACGACTGATCGACAATGGGGATTTTGAGCGGCATATCAATCGCGTGCGTCGTCAGAAGCGCAAGGCGCTGGCGCAGAAATGACGGGGCGTGGGGAATCATGTTGTGATTTTTTTTGTGCAATATGCACAGAATATGAAAAATTTGATAACTTTGACGAAAATGGTTGACTTAAAGGCGACGGTATACTATACTAATGAAGCTGGTCATTGTATGTCAACACGATGACGGCATAATATTTAAGATGGAAAGGTGAAACAACAATGACCAAGAAGATTATTGCTGCTATGCTCCTGGTGCTGGTATGCACGACCGGTCTGCTGGCCGGATGCGGTGCAAAGCCGGTTACCGAAGCCGACTTTGACAGAATTGCTAACTATTACTTTGATCTCAAACTGACCCAGGGCGGGATCGAGTGGGATGGCGAGTACAAGGTTCAGGAGGATATTATTATCAACTCCAAGAGTTGCTATTGCCTGAGTGCAGTCGATGCTGACGGTGAGGTTCTGTATTCGCTCGGTATCATGAAGGATGGCTCCGGTGTTTACAACTATGGTATGACCACCGGTAAGGCTACCCGTATCGGCGGCAGCGAAGTCGGCAAATAAGAACAAGATTACGATGAAGAATAAGCGATCCGATGGGATCGCTTATTTTTTATTTACAAAATAGTACTTGTTTTTTCAGTTATGGAGAGATATAATAAGGTACAATAGGTAATAAAATCTTGGAGGAAGGAAATGGCAAGAGCAAAACATGCCGCCAAACCGGTGGCAGGGGAAAAGACCACAGATAAGAAGAAAAGACGGCGTGCGCTTTGGATTACGCTTGGCAGT
>JAZQVM010000059.1:0-10008 GCA_045631845.1 Eubacteriales bacterium
CTTATTGATGATTATATTTATTATTTTAATCATCATCGCTTTTCTGTTAAATGCGGACGGAAAAGCCCTGTTCAATTTCGCACTGAACAGGGCTTTGGTTAAAAATCTTTTTTAGTGTCTACTTTTGCTTGACACTTTCACAGTTGAGCGACTTCTTTTCTTTTTCCAATACAATGGCACAACGGGATGGCAGATAGCAGAAAAACCCAAGCCGTCCGTCAGCCGTCTTGCTCGCCGTGTAGCGATAGGCCATATCTACCCGTCCACACCCGTCAAAGGTGGGATCGTCGGTCGTCAGACAAACCCGATACTCGCCCGCCTCCTCCACCGGCACAAAATAGTTCTCAAAGGAGGCCGAGGGATGAAAATTAAAGGCAAATACCCTGACCTTTTTGGTGTAAATGAGCACCTTATCTTCCTGATGAATCCATTGACTCTTGGCACGAATCTTGAAAATGCCGTCCTTCTTGAGCAGTTTGATCATGGCCGCATCGAACTGCCGCAACGCCCCGTATCGCAAGGCACTATGGTCGGCCAGACTCCATTGCCGTCGGCAATAGTGATAACTCCAGCCGTTGCCCTCACGGGGAAAATCAATCCATTCAGGATGTCCAAACTCATTACCCATAAAGTTGAGATACCCCTCACCCACCACGGTGGATGTCAAGAGCCGTATCATCTTGTGCAAGGCCATGCCCCGCGCAATGACAGGCGAATCGGATGCCTTATCCATGTGCCAGTACATCTCGGCATCGCATAGGCGGAACATGATGGTCTTGTCCCCCACCAACGCCTGATCGTGCGACCCGCAATAGCCGATACTCTTTTCCTTGGGACGGCAGGAGATCAGCTCAAACCACAGCGTGTACTTATCCCAGTCCTCGTCCCGATACTCCTTGAGGAACTTGATCCACAGATCGGGCACGCCCATCGACAACCGATAGTCAAACCCAAGCCCGCCATCCGCAATCGGCAAAGCCATGCCTGGCATGCCCGACATATCCTCCGCCACCGTGATGGCCTGCGGGTTCATTTCATGCACCAATTCATTGGCCAACATCAGATAGGTCACCGCCTCTCGGTCGGTGTTCTCTGAAAAATACATATCATAATTAACAAAGGCCTGCCCCAATCCATGATCATGGTAAAGCATCGAGGTCACCCCGTCAAACCGAAACCCATCGAAATGGAAAATCTCCATCCAGTACTTGAGGTTGGACAGGAGAAAATGTAAAACCTCATTCTTATTGTAATGAAAGAGTTTCGTATCCCATGCCGGATGATGCCCTTTGGCCCCCTCATGGAAATACTGATACTCGGTGCCGTCAAACCGATTCAGCCCCTCATTGGTGTTCTTAACCGCATGGGAATGTACCACATCCAATAACACCGTAATGCCTTTGGCGTGCGCCTCATTAATCAGTGCTTTCAGTTCTTGCGCCGCCCCGTAACGGGAGGACGCCGCATAGAAATTCGACACCTGATAGCCAAACGAGCCGTAATAGGGGTGCTCCATGATGGCCATAATTTGTATGGTATTGTAGCCCATTTTCTTGATGCGAGGCAGGATGTTCTCACGGAACTCGGCATAGCTTCCCACCTTGCCTTCTTCCTGCGCCATTCCGATATGACATTCGTAAATACAAGGCTTGTTGGTCGGCTTAAACCCCTCATCGGTCCAGACAAACCCGTCGGTAAGCACATCGTCCACCACCGCACACCACGCATGGGTGTCGGGGTCTTGCTCTACACGGGTCGCATAGGACGGCACACGGCGCAACATCTCGCCCTTGTGCCACACAATGGCTTGGATATGCTCTCCCACCGTCAGATGCGGCAAATGAACTTCCCATACCCCATTGTCTTTGCGCTCCATGGGGCAGGCGGCCGTGTCCCAGCCGTTAAAATCCCCCGTCAGATACATGGCATCGGCGGCAGGCGCCCACTCTCGGTAAACCCAGCCTTCTCCCTCGGGATGAATGCCGAAATAGCGGTATCCGTTGGCAAAATCGGATAACCGCCCATCCCCCGCCAGTTCATAGCGCTTGTTTTGATAATCGGACAACCTCGCTTCTAGCGCCGCCCGATGGGGCGTCAGATACGGATCGATCTTCAGGATCTTCATACGACCCCTCCTTTATACGATTCGGTTGCGTTCCTCTTTCTTATAAAAACTCTCTATATTTTTGGCAATCTCTGCCACACAGCGCATCCGTGCTTCATAGGCGCCCCACGCCATGTGCGGCGTCAGGCAGACCTGCGGCAAGCCCCGCAACTCATAAAACGGATGGCTCTCCCCAAACGGCTCAACCGAGTAAACATCACACCCCAAGGCGATTTTTCCCTCTTTTACCGCCTGCGCCAAAGCCGCCTCATCGGTTACTGCGCCTCGGGCGGTATTCACCACAATCGCCCCATCTTTCAAGGCGGCAATCCGCTCACGGCTGAGCATCCCTCTCGTCTGCGGGGTCAAGGGACAATGCAGAGAAAGGATGTCCGATTCTAAGCACAACCGATCGATGTCGGCCGCTTCAAATTCCGTTTCCTCACCCCGGCGGCACATCAGCACCCGACAACCGAAAGCCTGCGCCAGCCGTGCGACCCGACGGCCGATGCCGCCACCGCCGACCACACCCCACGTCTTGCCCGCAAGCTCGTGGAATACAGGCGTTAGCTTATTGGCCACACCCGATGCGGTGTACCGCCCATCGTTCACATACTCGGTGTACTCATGCAGGCGCGTAGCCAAGGAAAGCGCCATGGCCAGCGTTAACTGCGCCACACTGTCGGTCGAATACCCCGGCACGTTACAAAGAGCAATGCCGGCACGGCGGCAATAGTCGGCATCAATATTATCATACCCTGTCGCGGCTACACAAATCAGTCGAACCGAGGTACCCATCAAATTCTTTTCATGGAGTTTGATCTTATTGAGCACCGTCACATCGGCATCCCGTAACCGCTCCTGCACCAGTTCGGGGGCGGTGTTTCCATACACCGTAAGCTCCCCCACCGCCGCCAAGGACGACAGGTCAATATCCTCACCTAAGGTATCCTTATCCAAGACTGCAATCTTCATATCCCGTCCCCTTATCCTAATAGTACATCACTGATCAGTATCACACAAAAGCCCACCAATAAGGCATAGGTAGCCCCCCGCTCATGCCCGTGGGCATGGGTTTCGGGGATCATCTCGTCACTCACTACGTACAGCATCGTACCGCCCGCAAAAGCCAGCGCAAAGGGTAGAATAGCCGTCGATAGGCTCACGGCAAAATAGCCGATCAGCGTACCTACCACCTCGATGACTCCCGTCATAAACGCAATCACAAAGGTGCGCGCGGGCTTTACTCCTACCGCCAGCATCGGCCCGATAATCACCATGCCCTCGGGAATGTTCTGCAAGGCAATACCGCCGGCAATCAACAACGCCTGATTGGTATCTCCCGCACCAAAACCAACACCCGCCGCAATGCCTTCGGGCAGATTGTGTATCGCAATGGCCAGCACAAAAAGAAGAACCTTGCTTAGATTGGCATTGTCATGGGTCTCCCCATCCACACCCGCCATCTTGTGCAAATGCGGCACCAACCGATCTAAAAGGTTTAAACACAGTGCACCGGCAAAAATACCGGCCACCGTCATTGCCACACTCCACTTGCCGCCATATTCCAACGACGGCAGAATCAAACCGAGAACCGCCGCCGCCAGCATCACGCCGGCCGCAAAGGATAGGACAATATCGGAAAATTTATGGGATATCTTCTTAAACAGAAATCCGATAACCGCACCAATGACCGTGGCACCGCCCACGCCCATGGCCGTAATCATGACTACATCCATCGTTATACCCTCCCATACAAAGTATATGTCAATTCCTTAAAATCGGCGCATCAGCCGAATGTAAAACTCCACCGTACGGCATACCGTATCCAAACGGATATGCTCATTATGCCCATGAATGGAGGCCCGCTCCTCATCGTTGAGATCCATGGCCGAAAAACGGTATACCCGATCGGAAATGCGCCCGTAATGACGGGAATCGGAGCATTGCACCATCAAATAGGGTGCTACGATACACCCATTCCATACGGCGCTCACCGTTTCGGTCAACTTCCCAAACCCGTCACAATCCACCGTCGAGATCCGGCTGGGCTCCATCGCATCAAAGGCTTCGATCTCAATCCCGTCATCGGCCACTCGGCGGCGCAACTGCGCCATCACCGACTCCACCGACTCGGCTGGATTGATGCGGATATTCGATACCATCTGCGCCGTCGGCGGAATCACATTGGCCGCCGCCGAACCCTGCATCTGGGTAAAGGCTACCGTCGTGCGAAGCAACGCATTAAGATCCCCGCCCGCCGCACGGCAAATGGCATCTAAAACGGGCGAAAACAACCACAAATTTGCAAAAATCATGCGATATAAAAAGGTCGAATGGCGCCCCAAGGTATCAAACATCTTGGCTGCCGGCGCCGTCATACGATACGGGAACGGCCGCCGCACCACACGGGCACAGGCCGTCGCCAACCGCTCCACAGGCCCATTCGGCTCAGGCGCCGAGGCGTGTCCCCCTGCCGACTTAACCCGATACCGCACATTTAAATATCCCTTCTCGGCAATACCAATCATGGCGCAAGGGGCATCCACACCGGGGAACACCTGTTCCACAACCGCACCGCCCTCGTCCAGCACCATCGAGGGGGTAATGCCCTGCTTTTCAAACCAATCCACAATATGATCGGCCGCCGGCCCATTGCTCTCCTCCTGCCCCGAAAAAGCAAAATACATATCCTGCTCGGGGATGAAGCCTTGGGCGATCAGATGCTCGGCGGCGCTCAGAATCCCGTTAACCGTCACCTTGGTGTCCAGCGTACCCCGCCCCCACATCTTACCGTCCTCAATGACGGCCGAAAAGGGCGGCTTGTCCCAGCCGTCCTCCTCCACGGGCACGACATCAAAATGCGCCATCAACACAAGCGGCTCGCCGTTCCCCTTTCCTTTCCAGCAAAAGAGCAATGCCTTGTCCTCCAGCCGATCAAAACGGCAGGTGGCAAAGACACTCGGGTATAACTTAGGTAGCAAGCCGATCAGCTTGTCAAACTCCGCCCGATCCTCTAATCTTTGATCGGCAAAAGATACGGTCTTGCACCGCACCAATTCCTGCAAATTTTGTATAACCCTCTCACGGTCAAAGATAATCGGCTCAGCCGTCGCCGACTCTGCCGCCTTGGGCGTAAACCGTAGGGTGCGAATCAAAATCACTGCCACTAAAACCACTATTATTCCAAGCAGAATCAGAACCCACATCTTTCTTCTTACTCCTTATTTATATAGACGGTCTGCCCAGCCTTTACGCAATAATCTTTACCCGCCTCACAGAACCATACATCAGTCGCCGTCGGATTATATACCATCGAATGATCCACACTCACTTGCAAGGCTTGGTAAGCCTGCACATAATCATAGATCTCAATATTCGTAGCGTACCAGACATCCTCACGACCGCCCATAAACTGAGCAAATTCTTCGATAATATTCCAGTTATCCTCGTTTTTAAATTCATAACTGTGTCCCCACAGATAGAACATCCAGCACTCATTAGGGTTACGGGGCTTCAAATCTTCGGCAAACTGCCGTGCCAGTTCCATCAATTTCGGATTGTTGTGATGACAAGTCGGATGCAACATCAGCCAGTTGGCGGGAAATATAAATTTTTCCGTCGATTGTACCGTTCTTGCATAAACAATTCCACACTTCTCCAGTACGTCAATCACCATGTCATTGTAAGTACCATAGGGATAGGCCATGCCCCGTGCAATCACGCCATATTCTTTCTCAATATTGCGACGGTCCTCCATGATCTCCTGTATCATATCCTGCGGCTTCAGCCACTCCAGATGCGGGTGGGTAACGGCATGAACCGCCACCTCATGTCCCGAATTCCTGTAAAGTTCAACGGCTTCCGAACGACGCATGCGCATGTGCCTACTTGCAGGACGTTCCTTATCCTCGGGATAGTAGCAACCGGTATTGATATTAAAAGTTCCCTTAAGTCCATGCCGATTCATAACATCAATGAGCCGAGCATCTTCAACCACAGCATCATCATAACTCAAAGTCAAAACCTTATATCTTCCATCTTTTAGGCGCATAAACATAATTGTTTTTTCCTTGTTTACATTGTTTTTTTGTAATGCTCAGGCGTTTGATCCACATTATAGGTCGGATCGCCGGGGAAAATCCCGCACATACCCTGCATCACATGATAGGCTCGGCCTTGCAATTCCTTGGCCGACTCCTGCAAGCCCAAAGACTTGTCAGCAAACAACGGCTCACCCACATGCAGATCCACCAACGGAGTCTTTACAAAATGCTTAAGCGGCCCCCGTCTGGGACGAAAGGAAAAAGCCATCGGAATGATGGGACGGTCGTACTTGACCGCATACTGGAACACCGACTTCTTAAAGGGGCGCACATCGGGATAATAAAACCACATCGACCCCTCGGGATAATAGTGCAACCATTTCTTGCTTTCCAGTACTTCCTCAACGGCGTGCTTGAATTTGACCATGGCACGCAAACTATTCGTGGGGACAGGTATGCCGCCCGCCATACGAATCAGCGGCCCGTTCGGCCCAACCAAGTTCCCGCTCCACGCAGGAAAATGCGCCATGCGAGGCGAAAGGGCCAGCATCACGCAGATAAAATCCCACATGAACACGTGGTTGGCAATGGTGATCGCGCCGTTTTTAAAAGCATCCTTGTGCTTGCTCAAATTCTCACGCCCGTAAATGCGAAGCCCGTGGGTGATTTTAGTCAACCACGACAACACCCCGTGCACCAGCACCCAGCAAACGGCACGCCGAATCCCAAACCATAATCCCTTTTCCAGATAGGGGTAATTTTCGTCTAAGGTAACATCCCGTAAGTGCTTAACAGTAATCATATGCTCATCGCACTTCTCGGGATATTTGTAGTCTATGTTATGACGGTAATACATCCTTTAACCTGCCTTCCTTTTCTTACCTATTTATTATAACAGAATATTAGTCAAATTCCAACCTATTTTCCCATCAAAAAAAGACCATCTTCAAAAAGATGGTCTTTCTACTTGTAAAACGATGGAGAAAATCCCCCGCCGCGCATCATCCATGCCACAAGATATACCCAAGCCCCATTAGAATATACAGCGGGCCAAAGCAATACACCATAAACATTTCGGTATGGGGCACCTTGGTCTGAAAACAGTCGGTAACCGCCAGACACTCCATTACGTACGCTCCCGCACCGGCAAAATACCCAATCGATTTGAGCACATTATAGGCTGAATGCCAAAAAAATGAGGCCACAAAAAAGATCACCGCAAGGCCAACAAACACATTACGCAGAACCAAAAGTATGTAATCGGCCTTCGGGTGCAACCCATGGGTCAATTCCTCTTTGTCGGGTATGGTGGCATCCACCGTGTGCTTGATCGTCTCCAGCAATTTCGGCATATTTCGCCCTCCTTTTGCATTCATTATACCACATGGTATGCGCTATGGCAACAAAAGCTGAGTGAATTTCATTTGTAATTTGTGGGAAACAAAAAAGACACCCAACTGGATGTCTTTGCATTCTTATTTAATTTCTTGTTCTAAATCATCAAACTCCGGCGTGGAGAAAAATTCTCCTAAGGTTATTTCCAACCCGTCGCAAAACTTCTTAATTGTTGTAATCGATACATCACGCCTTCTCCTATCCATCATACTATAGGCGGTAGACGGAGTAACTCCTGAAATATTGGCTAATTCATTTATTTTTATACTTCTTTCCTCGCACAGTTTCTTAATTCTATCAGCCACAACATCTTTGACGCTCATTTCATTCACCTCAAAAATATTGTATGCAGTTTTACATTATTGCGTATACGCACTTGCGTAATATAATAAATAATGTTATAATTTAGAATCATTATTTGCTTTGAGGTATTTAAAATGAAATGCGAAAACAACTTTTGCATTTATCAATGCAGCGGAAAATGTATATTAGATGAAGTTAGCATTGATAATCTAGGGGTATGCACAGAATGTATATATCCAGATATTGATGAAGAAATCTTATACCAAGCAAAATTAAAACCTCTGAAAAGATACGAAAAAACAGGCAATAAGCGTATTTAAATATAGCGACAAAAGTAAGCCTACGACCCCCTTTGCTCGCACAGTCTCTCGCAATTCATTCCTTCTATTACTCACCTCTCCTCATTCTCTCTCATAAGATGAAGTGAGGAGGTGAAATTGATGACTACTTTTTGTCGCGAAAACAAACCGAGTTGCGTAGGATTGGCAGTAATTGCCAGTGTAATTCTCGGCGTGATCACTGCCTTTTTGCGGATCACCGCTGTGATCACGATAACACCGGCATTTCTATGGGTGGCGCTGGGCATTGCCATCGGCTACCTTGCCATTTTGCTGGCAACTACCGGATACGGTCGGGTAAACTCCTGCCGATACGGTAGCGGTGCGTTGACTGCGGTTTTGGCCGGCATCCTGGGCACCGCACTGATCTCGGTGATACTATTGGCGGTTACCTTTGTCGCCACCAGCGTCATCGGCGCCATTTTGGCTGGACTCCTGATTCTATTTTTGTCGCTGATCGTGTCCGCCACCGCATGCCTGGTATCCCACTGCTACAATCAACAAAACGATAATTAAATTTCGGAGTTACAAAAAAATCCGTCCTCTGTTGAGGACGGATTATCATTTGGCACCTCAAGTAGGACTACGACTCGCTACGCTCGCATGCATAAGTTCGTCTTAGCCAATCAGGCTTCGCTACCGCTCGCCTTCTTGGAGTCTCACTTATCGAACCTACGGTTCTCGTCCTTGAATTCATTGCGCCAAAGAAAACACCACCCGATGGGTGGTGTTTTCTTTGGCGCCTCAAGTAGGACTCGAACCTACGACCCTGCGGTTAACAGCCGCATGCTCTACCGACTGAGCTATTAAGGCATAAAAGTGGCCGGCGCCGACCTATCTTCCCGGGACCCTGCGGTCCAAGTATTGTCGGCACTGATGAGCTTAACTTCTGTGTTCGGAATGGGAACAGGTGTGACCTCACCGTCATTGGCACCGGCCTTGTATAACAAGCCTTTCGGCGTGCTACCAAACCATTACGTATTTGCTGTTGTGTTTGTGGTGACCCGTATGGGAATCGAACCCATGTTACCGGCGTGAGAGGCCGATGTCTTAACCGCTTGACCAACGGGCCTTATCCCGCTTAACAGCTTTCCACAAACTCCCCTTTCGGGGTGGTGCACCTTCAGGGACTCGAACCCGGGACCCACTGATTAAGAGTCAGTTGCTCTACCAACTGAGCTAAAGGTGCATATTAAGGGCTTTCACTTAGCGCCTTCAAAACTAAACGACACTTTGAAGTATAATTCATGCTTCAAGAACCTTTTTTGGGTCAAGTCCTCGACCTATTAGTACTGGTCAGCTGAACACATTACTGTGCTTACACCTCCAGCCTATCAACCTTGTCGTCTTCAAGGGGTCTTACTCTATAAAAGATGGGATATCTTATCTTGAGATGGGCTTCACGCTTAGATGCTTTCAGCGTTTATCCCGACCATACATAGCTACTCGGCCGTGCCACTGGCGTGACAACCGATGCACCATTGGTATGTCCATCCCGGTCCTCTCGTACTAAGGACAGCCTCTCTCAAATATCCTACGCCCGCGATAGATAGGGACCGAACTGTCTCACGACGTTCTGAACCCAGCTCGCGTACCACTTTAATTGGCGAACAGCCAAACCCTTGGGACCGAATCCAGCCCCAGGATGTGATGAGCCGACATCGAGGTGCCAAACCTCCCCGTCGATATGGACTCTTGGGGGAGATAAGCCTGTTATCCCCAGGGTAGCTTTTATCCGTTGAGCGACGGCATTTCCACTCACATACCGCCGGATCACTAACTCCTACTTTCGTACCTGCTCGGCCCGTCGGCCTCGCAGTCA
>JAZQVM010000060.1:0-1821 GCA_045631845.1 Eubacteriales bacterium
GGCGGAAAGGGCGACTCATTGGTATTGAGTTTGACATACTGCATATCTTTGGGCTGTTCCCCCGGCGTATAGGGGGTCAAGGCCGCATATTTTTCAGAAAAGAATCGACTCATTGTTTATCCTCTGTACGAATGATAGCGCTTTTGGCATGGGCGGTCAGTCCCTCTTGCGTAGCAAAATACTCAACGTCCGCCGCTACCTTATCCAGCGCCGATGCCGTGTAATAGGTGTACTGGGTCTTTTTTACAAAATCATCCACCGACAGGGGGCTGGAGAATTTGGCCGTACCCGACGTGGGCAGGGTATGGTTCGGACCTGCAAAATAGTCGCCCAAGGCTTCGGGGCAATACCGCCCCATGAAGATCGAACCGGCATGGCGGATACTGTCCAGATAATCAAAAGGATTATCCACGCACAGTTCCAGATGCTCGGGGGCAATCTCATTGGCAATTTCGATAGCTGCCGACAGATCATCGGCCACGATGATTTTTCCATTATTATCAATCGAAGCACGGGCAATATCGGCACGAAGTAATTGCGGAATCTGTACTTCCAGTTCTGCCTGTACCGCCTTGGCCAGTTCCATCGAATCGGTGACCAGCACCGCGCTTGCCAACTTATCATGCTCAGCCTGAGAAAGCAGATCGGCCGCCACATGGCGGGGGTTGCTCTTACCATCGGCCACGATCAGAATTTCGCTCGGACCGGCAATCATATCGATCGACACGACACCGAACACCTGCTTTTTGGCCTCAGCCACAAAGGCGTTACCCGGACCGACGATTTTATCGACCTTGGGAATACTCTCGGTACCGTAAGCCAAAGCGGCCACAGCCTGCGCACCGCCGACCTTATAGATACAGTCGATCCCTGCGATCTTGGCTGCCGCCAAAATGACAGGATTGACCTTGCCGTCAGCGGAGGGCGGGGTGACCATAACCACCTGCCCGACACCTGCGATCTTGGCCGGAATGGCATCCATCAGCACGGTGGACGGATAGGCAGCGGTGCCGCCGGGGACGTAGAGTCCCGCACGGTCGACCGGTATCACCTTTTGACCCATAACGATTCCCGACTCATCGTTGATGATAAAGGAATTGCGCACCTGCTTTTCGTGGAATTTACGGATATTGGCCGCCGCTTTTTCGAGAATTTCCAAAAAGCGAGGGGATACCTGTGCCACCGCATCTTCAATCTCGGCGGGGGTGACCTGCAGGGCGGTTAGTTTGGCTTTATCAAACTTTTCACAATATTCATACAGCGCCGCATCGCCCCGCTTACGCACATTGGCGATAATATCGGTGACAATATCGGTGACATTCACGGTCGGTTCTACACGGGCGAAAATCTCCTCGTTGGATACCTGACCATAGGGCAGTATAGCAATCATTGGTCTACTCCTTTGGCTATGCTTTGCACGATCTTTTCAATAGGCTCGTGCATAAACTGGAAGGCGGCCTTATTGACAATCAGCCGTGCGCTGATGGGCACAACCGTTTCAACCACTTCCAAATCGTTCTCCTTCAGCGTGGTTCCCGTTTCCACGATATCCACAATGACATCGGACAACCCCAAAATCGGCGCAATTTCAATTGAGCCGTTAAGGTGGATAATATCAATTTCCCGCCCCTTGGAAGCATAATGCTTTTGGGCGATATTGGCAAACTTGGTGGCGACACGCAGAGTGTGCCGAGAATCATCGGCAAAGTCCTTTTTTGCGGCTACCGCCATACAGCATTTGCCGATATCGAGATCAAGCAATTCATAGACATCGGGCTCATACTCGAGCAAGATATCCTTGCCCGCCACGCCGATATCGGC
>JAZQVM010000061.1:0-2832 GCA_045631845.1 Eubacteriales bacterium
AAATGGAGTAGCGCATACCCTCGAAACCGCTCTGGTAAATCAGGTCAACGATCAGCTTCATCTCATGGATGCACTCGAAATAAGCGTTTCTGGCATCGTAACCGGCTTCCACCAGCGTTTCAAAACCAGCCTGCATCAGGGCGCAAACGCCACCGCACAGAACGGCCTGCTCGCCGAACAGGTCGGTCTCGGTCTCGGTACGGAAGGTGGTCTCCAGCACGCCGGCACGAGCACCGCCGATGCCCAGCGCATAGGCCAGAGCGATCTCCAGCGCATCACCCGTGGCATCCTGATGTACCGCAACCAAGCAGGGAACACCCTTGCCCACCTGATACTCGCTGCGCACCGTGTGACCGGGGCCCTTGGGCGCGATCATCACTACGTTAACATCCTTGGGCGGCTGGATGCAGCCGAAATGAATGTTGAAGCCGTGAGCGAAAGCCAGCGTCTTGCCCTCGGTGAGGTTGGGCTCGATGGACTCTTTGTAAAGCTTAGCCTGCTTCTCATCGTTAATGAGAATCATGATCATATCGGCGGCCTTGGCGGCATCGGCAGCGGTCATAACCGTCAGCCCCTGCTTCTCAGCCTTGGCCCAGCTCTTGGAGCCTTCGTACAAACCGACAATGACGTTCACGCCCGACTCCTTGAGGTTGAGGGCATGAGCATGACCCTGAGAGCCGTAGCCGATGATGGCAACGGTCTTTCCGTTCAGTTTAGCCAAGTTACAATCCTGTTGATAATAAATGTTCTGCATAATTCTTTTCTCCTTTTATTTGAAAACAAATTTATTTTTGCATAATATTGGCGCCACGTTCCATCGCCACCACGCCGGTACGGCACATCTCCACAATACCCAGCGGCTTCATCACCTCAATAAAGGCGTCAATCTTCTTGGGTTCGCCTGTAACCTCTACACAAATGGTATCGGTATTATAATCAATGATCTTGGCGCGGTAAATCTCGGTCGCCGCCATCACCTCGGCTCGGTTATTGCCCACATTTCCTACCTTAATGAGCATCAACTCCCGCTCCACTCGGCTGTCACTCTCCATAAGTTTTACCTTGTGCACGTTATGGAGTTTCTTTAACTGGTTGATCAACTGCTCTCTGGCATACTCATCCCCGTTCAAGGTGATGGTAATACGGGAATAGTCAGGATCATCCGTTGTGCCAACCGTCAGCGCATCAATGTTAAATCCCTTACGCATAAACATGCCCGATACCCGAGCCAGTACGCCGTATTTGTTTTCTACATACACGGCAATGACAAAACGCTTCATCATTCTTCCTCCTTGGCTACGATAATATCGTCGATCGACCCGCCCGGCGGCAGCATCGGTAAAACAAATTCATCTTTATCGATACGAGTGTCGATCAGGTAGGGTCCGTCATGCTTCATCGCCTCGGCAAAGGCCGCTTCAAACTCGGTCATCGTTTCGGCCACGCAGGCTTTTGCCCCAAAGGCTTCGGACAACTTGACAAAATCGGTCTTTCTCCCCAGCACCGTGTTGGAATAGCGTTTGCCGAAGAACAGGGTCTGCCACTGGCGAACCATGCCCAGCACGCCGTTGTTCATCAGCACCACGGTAATGGGCAGGTTATAGGTCACGGCGGTGGCCATTTCGTTAAGGTTCATGCCAAACGAGCCATCGCCCGTAATCAGCACCACGCGGTCACCCGACGCCACCTGTGCGCCGATGGCGGCACCCAAGCCAAAGCCCATGGTGCCCAAACCGCCCGACGAAGCGAAACGGCGGGGTTGCTCAAAGTCCACGTACTGCGCCGTCCACATCTGATGCTGACCCACATCGGTCGCCACGATGGTAGACGGATCCTTGAGGGCGTTGATCACATCAAAGGCCTTTTTCGGGGTAATCGTTTCCTTGGCCACCTTGGCGTCTGCCTCGGCCTCGATCCGCTTTTCCTCGGCTTTCAGCCCCTCAACCAGCTCCCGCCATTCGGGATGCTCGGTCTTGGCGCAACGCTCGAGAATACGGGTGAAGGACGATACGATATTACCAACCAGCCCCACATCCACCTTGATATTCTTATTGATCTCCGACAAATCGGTATCCAGCTGAATAATCTTGGCGTTTCTGCAATATTTGGCGGTATTGCCGGTGGCACGATCGCTGAATCGCACGCCCACGCCCAGCACCAAATCGGCCTCTTTATTGGCCATCGAAGAAGCGTAATGCCCGTGCATACCCTGCATCCCCAAGAACCGTTCATAGGAGTTGGGCAGAGCCGAGAGCCCCATAAAGGTACAGCCGATATAGCCATCGATCTTCTCGGCCAAGGCCTTGATCGCCTCGGTCATGCCGGCGCCCGCCGCACCGCCGCCGATATAGATATAGGGGCGCTTGGCGGCATTGAGCAGTTGTACCGCACGATCGATATCCTCATCGCTTGCCTCTTTCTCCGAATAGGGGGCTACGAGCTCGCCCACAACGTATTCACAAGTATCGATTTGAACATCTTTAGGAATGTCAATCAGCACCGGACCGGGACGACCCGACTTGGCAATGCGGAAAGCCTCCCGAATGGTATCGGCCAATTCGTTTACATCCTGCACAAAATAGTTGTGCTTGGTAATGGGCAATGTCACGCCGGTAATGTTGATCTCCTGAAAGCCGTCCTTACCAATGAGTGAAGTAGGGACGTTGCCGGTGATGGCGACCATCGGCACCGAGTCGAGCATGGCGGTAGCAATACCCGTTACCAGGTTGGTAGCGCCGGGGCCGGAGGTGGCAATCACCACGCCCACCTTACCGGTGGCACGGGAATAGCCGTCGGCCGCATGGGATGCGCCCTGCTCGTGAGCGGTCAGCA
>JAZQVM010000062.1:0-37995 GCA_045631845.1 Eubacteriales bacterium
GCGCTATCATTCGTACAGAGGATAAACAATGAGTCGATTCTTTTCTGAAAAATATGCGGCCTTGACCCCCTATACGCCGGGGGAACAGCCCAAAGATATGCAGTATGTCAAACTCAATACCAATGAGTCGCCCTTTCCGCCCTCGCCCAAGGCGCAGGCCTATGCGGCCAAGGCGGCGGCCGATCTGCATCTGTATCCCGATCCCGAATGTTCGGCACTTACCCAAAAGGTGGCCGACCTGTGCAGAGTGAAAAAGGAGCAGGTATTGTTGACCAACGGGTCGGATGAGATATTGAATTTTGCCTTTATGGCCTTCTGCGATGCGCAAAATCCGGCCGTTTTTTGCGATATTACCTACGGTTTTTATGAGGTTTTTGCTCAGTTAAACGGCATTTCCTATCAAAAAATAGCTCTAAAAGAGGACTTTTCGGTGAATTTAGAGGCCTTTTTTGAGGCAAAAGGCACCGTTTTTTTGGCAAATCCCAACGCTCCCACCGGTCTTTGCTTGCCCCTTTCGGATATTGAAAAGTTGCTCCAAAGCAACCCCGATCGGGTGGTGGTTATCGACGAAGCCTATGTCGATTTCGGTGCCGAGAGCGCCTGCAAGCTGGTGGATAAGTACGATAACCTGCTGGTTACGCAGACCTTTTCCAAGTCCCGCTCCATGGCGGGCGCCCGTTTGGGCTTCGGTGTTGGAAATGCGGCGCTGATTGGGGATCTCAACACGGTGAAATATTCCACCAATCCGTATAATATCAACCGTATGACTATGGCCGCCGGCCTTGGTGTGCTGGAGGATGAAGCGTATACCAAAGCCAACTGCCAAGCGGTGATGGCCACCCGTGAACATACGGCCAAAGCCTTGAAAGATAAGGGTTTTGAGGTGCTGGACTCCCATGCCAACTTCCTGTTTGCCAAGCACCCGAATCTCGATGGAAAACAGCTGTATCTCGATTTGAAGGAGCGGGGCGTGCTGGTGCGGCACTTTGACAGCCCCCGCCTCAAAGAGTATAACCGCATCACGGTAGGCTCGGATGCACAGATGGGAATTTTACTTGATACCATTACCGCCATTATGGAGGAGAAGAAATGAGAACTTCGTTATTAACCAGAAAAACCAATGAAACGGATATTGTGCTGTCCTTGAATTTAGATGGCAAGGGTACTTCGACTGTGGAAAGCGGTTGCGGTTTCCTCGATCATATGCTCACCCTGTTTGCCTCCCATGGCCGCTTTGATTTGACCGTTTCCTGCAAAGGCGATACGCAGGTGGACGATCATCACACGGTGGAGGACATCGGCATTGCGCTGGGCAAAGCCTTTGCCGAGGCGCTGGGCGATAAGAAGGGGATTTGCCGTTACGGCAGTTGCACCCTGCCGATGGATGAGGCGTTGATTTTGAGTGCGGTTGATCTGTCGGGCCGTTGCGGTCTTTACATGGATATGCCGATCCCGACCGAAAAGGTGGGCAGTTTTGATACGGAACTTGTGCAGGAATTTTGGCTGGGCTTTACCCGCAACTGCGCCTGCACCCTCCACATTCGTAAACTGGCCGGCGAAAATTCGCACCACATCATTGAGGGCGCTTTCAAATCGGTGGCCCGCAGTTTGCGTGCGGCCGTGGCGGTGGATGAAAAGTATGCTGATGAAGTACCGTCTACCAAAGGGGTACTGGCATGATCGCAATTATCGACTACGGGGTAGGAAACCTCTTTTCTTTGCAGAGTTCCTTTGCGGCCATCGGGGCGGATGCCGTTGCCACCGATGATCCCTATTTGATCCGCAAGGCCGATCGGCTGATCCTGCCCGGGGTAGGAGCTTTCGGGGATGCGGCTCGCAAATTGCGGGACAGCGGCATGGGAAAACTGGTTATTGAACAGGCTGAAAAAGGCAAGCCCATCATGGGTATCTGCCTTGGTATGCAACTGCTTTTTGAAAAAAGTTATGAGTACGGCTTCCATGAGGGACTGGGGCTCATTGAGGGTGCGATTCGGCCGATTGCCGATGTGGTGCCGGTTGGATATAAGATTCCGCACATTGGCTGGAATGCTCTGCATTTCGGAGAGAATAAGCATCCCTTATTCGAGAAGATCGAAGAAGGGGATGCGGTATACTTCGTTCATTCTTATTATGCTGACTGCCAAGATGCCGTGATTGCCACGGCTGAATACGGAGCGCCATTAACGGCGGCGGTGGCTAAAGGGAATGTACTGGGTTGCCAGTTCCATCCCGAAAAGAGTGGGGATGTGGGACTCGATATCCTGCGTGCCTTTTGCGAGAGGGAGGACTGGGCATGATTTTATTTCCTGCAATTGATTTGTTTGAGGGACAGGCGGTGCGCCTGTTTAAGGGCGATTATGCTCAAATGACCGTTTATAACAGTGACCCTGTGGCGGTGGCTCGTGATTTTGCGGCCAAGGGTGCCACCCATATCCATCTGGTGGATCTGGAAGGAGCTAAGAGCGGTACGACGCCCAATCTGCAAACGGTATGCGCCATTAAGAAAGAAACGGGCTTGTTCTGCGAGGTCGGCGGTGGCATCCGCAGTATGGAGGTTGTGGATCGGTATTTGACAAGTGGGCTGGATCGAGTGATTCTCGGTACGGCGGCGGTGTCCGATCCTGCTTTTTTGGATGCGGCGGTAAGTCAATACGGCGAGAAGATTGCCGTAGGGGTAGACATCAAGGACGGCTGTGTGGCGGTAAAGGGCTGGACCGAATCGTCGGGGTTGGATGCCTTTGATTTTTGTGAGGATATGCAAAAGCGTGGGGTGACCACCCTGATTTGTACCGACATTTCCCGTGACGGCGCGATGCGGGGGGCTAATCATCAATTGTATCAGCAATTAGCCGAGCGGTTTTCGATGAAGATTATCGCTTCAGGCGGCGTATCCGCAATGGAAGATGTAAAAAAACTGGCAGATCTGGATATATACGGAGCCATTATCGGCAAAGCCTACTATACCGGAGCCATTGATTTGGAGAAAGCGATCCATGATCACCAAGAGAATCATACCTTGTCTTGATGTACGGGACGGCCGTGTCGTCAAGGGGGTCAATTTCCAAGGGTTGAGCGATGTGTCCTCCCCTGTGGAACTGGCAAAATTTTATAGTCAAAACGGTGCTGACGAACTGGTATTTTATGATATTCCCGCTTCCGCCGAGGGGCGCAAACTTTTTACCGATATTCTGACCGAAACGGCGTCGAGCGTCTTTATTCCGCTGACGGTGGGTGGCGGCATCAACACGGTCGAGGACTTTGATCGGGTGCTCAAATGCGGGGCGGATAAGGTCAGCGTGAATTCAGGCGCTATCCGTAACCCCGACCTGATTTCACAGGCGGCCAAGCGGTACGGCGACCAGTGCGTGGTGCTGTCGGTCGACGTTAAGCGTGTGGACGGTGTCTTCCGTGTCTTTGCTAAAGGGGGACGGGAGAACACAGGGCTGGATGCGATTGAGTGGATTAAACGCGGCGTAGACAGCGGTGCGGGCGAGATTGTGGTCAATTCCATTGATACCGACGGGGTTAAGGGCGGCTTTGATCTGGAGATGCTCTCGGCGGTTTGTGATGTGGTCAGCGTGCCGGTTATCGCCTCGGGCGGTGCGGGTAAGATTGAAGATTTTATTACCCTGTTCCATACCTTACCTAAGGTAGATGCCGGATTGGCGGCCTCTATTTTCCATTTTGGTGAGGTGGCCATTGCCGATCTGAAAGAGGCAATGGCGAGAGAAAATATTGTGACAAGAAGGTTGAGAAAATGATGGATATCAGCAAACTGAAATTTGATGAAAAGGGGTTAATTCCCGCCATTGTGGTGGATGCCATTACCAAGCGGGTGCTGACCCTTGCCTATATGAACGAGGAAAGCCTGCGCATTTCGATGGAAAAGGGGCTGACCTGTTTTTGGAGCCGTTCCCGTCAGGAGTTGTGGCTCAAAGGGGAGACCAGCGGGAACTATCAGCACATCGTGTCCATCACGGCCGATTGCGATTACGATGCCCTTGTGGTGATGGTGGAGCCCGACGGCCCTGCCTGCCATCTGGGAACCGACTCTTGCTTTGAAAATCCCGTATGGGAGAGTGAGGAATTGCATGAGTTTTCCTTGCAGGGGCTCATGTCTTTGATTGAGGGGCGCAAGACGGATAAGAAAGAGGGATCCTATACGACCTATCTGTTTGAGAAAGGATTGGACAAGATTCTCAAGAAGGTGGGCGAGGAGTGCACCGAGGTTATCATTGCGGCCAAGGATCATGATAAGAAGGAGACCGTTTATGAGATTGCCGATCTGGCCTATCACGTGATGGTACTGATGATTGAGAACGGTATCTCCCTTGAGGATATTCATAAGGAGCTGGCTTCCCGTCATGTGATTGATCATAAGGTCAAGCAGGAAAAGATGACGAAATGACCTTGACAAGCGGGACTTACCGTGCTACAATATCAAAAAAAGATAGAGGCGCACCGAAAAAGAGTATGCGGAGCAAACGGCTGCCAAAGCCGCCGCGGAAAGGTGACGGTGCCGAAGCGGATGCTTATGGCAGGGCATTTGGCTGGCAGTACAGAGAAGATCTGTCCTGTTGTCGCAGAAATGCGGAGGGCTATCAAATCAACAAGCATTTTGTTGTATCTGGGCAGTCTCCGTGGAGACTGCCTTTTATATGTGCAAAGGAGAAAGAAAGATGAAACAGACCATTTTTAACGGAGCGGCCACGGCCATTATTACCCCTTTTAATGAAAAGGGTGTGGACTATGAGAAATTTGCGGCTTTGATCGAGTGGCAGATTGAGCAGGGGATCGACGCCATTGTGGCGGCGGGCACGACGGGCGAAGGCTCGACCCTGACCGATGAAGAACACAAGGCGGTTATCAAGTTTTGCGTAGAGCAGGTGGCGGGACGTGTGCCGGTGATTGCCGGTACCGGTTCGAATGATATTGCCTATGCCATTGAACTGACCAAGTACGCTTGTGAAGTGGGAGCGGATGCCATGCTGGTGGTAACGCCTTACTATAATAAGGCGACCCAGAATGGTTTGATTGCATCCTTTACGGCCATTGCCGATGCATCGACCAAGCCCTTGATCTTGTATAATGTACCGAGCCGTACCGGATGCAATCTCTTGCCGGCGACGGTGGCGAAACTTGCCAAGCATCCCAATATTGTGGCCATTAAAGAGGCCAGCGGCAACATTTCGCAGATTGCGCAGGTGGCGGCCGCTTGTGGTATTGATATCTATTCGGGTAACGACGATCAGATTGTGCCGGTCATGTCTTTGGGTGGCAAGGGTGTCATTTCGGTGCTTTCCAATATTATGCCGGCGCAGACGGCGCAGATTTGCAAAGATTTTGCCGAGGGTGACGTTAAGGCGGCGTGTGAGGCTCAGCTGAAATTGCTGCCGCTGATTGATGCACTCTTCTGTGAGGTCAACCCCATTCCTGTCAAGGCGGCGTGTGCGGCGATGGGCTGGTGCGAGAACTCGTTGCGTTTGCCTTTGACCGAAATGGAAGCGGCCAATGAAGAAAAGCTGTTGGGGCTTATGAGAGAAAACGGATTGGATGTGTAAAGAATGAAAATTTTAATCAGCGGTGTATGCGGCTTTATGGGGCAAGAGGTGGCCAAACTCTGCCGTGAGGGATACCGTGGTGCCGAGTGGAACGGCGGTGTTGACCCTGCGGCCGACGGGACGGATGGTTGTGTTTGCTCCTTTGCGCAAGCGAACACCGATGTCGATTGCATTGTGGACTTTTCTCATCATACGGTGACCAAGGAGTTGCTGGAGTTTGCCGTTTCTCATCGCTTGCCGCTGGTGCTGGCCACGACGGGGCACACCTCGCAGGAAAAGGAAATGATCCATGCGGCGGCCAAGGAGATTCCGTTATTCTTTGCGGCCAATTACTCGTTGGGCGTGGCGCTTTTGATTGAGCTTGCGGTGCAGACGGCCAAGGCGATGCCCGAAGCGCAGATTGAGATTATTGAGCATCATCACGACCGCAAGATTGATGCGCCGTCGGGTACGGCGTTGGCCATTGCTGAGGCGATCGGGCAGGTGCGTCAGGCTCAGGTGGTGTCGGGGCGCAGCGGCCACGGCAAGCGCACCGAGCAGGAGATTGGTATACACAGCGTACGAATGGGCAATATTGTGGGTATACATGAAGTGTTGATTGGTACGAAGAATCAATGCATTACCTTAAAGCATGAGGCGTACAACCGTGCCTTGTTTGCTGAGGGTGCACTGGCGGCGGCCGCCTTTTTGTGTGGTAAGCCGGCGGGGCTTTACGATATGAAGAGCATGATCGGAGAATAAGATGAAGATAGGCGTATACGGATACGGAAATTTGGGGCGGGGCGTGGAGTGCGCCGTGCGCCAGAATGAGGATATGGAATTGGTGGGGGTATTTACCCGCCGTGATCCGCAGACGGTACAGGCCTTGACGGGTGTTCCTGTTTACTCGGCGCAAGAGGTTGAGAATTTTGACATCGATGTGCTGATTCTGTGCGGGGGCAGTGCGACCGATCTGCCGGCCATGACGCCGATGCTGGCTGAGAAATTTCATGTGGTAGATAGTTTTGATACGCATGCTAAAATTCCTACCCATTTTGCGGCGGTGGATAGCGCGGCCAAGGCTCACGGACACGTGGCGTTGATTGCGGGTGGCTGGGATCCCGGTTTGTTTTCGGTCAATCGCCTGTATGCCTCGGCGATTTTACCGCAGGGGCAGGATTACACCTTTTGGGGGCGTGGTGTCAGCCAAGGGCATTCGGATGCCATTCGGCGCATAGATGGGGTGCAGGATGCCCGCCAGTATACCGTGCCGGTGGAAGCGGCCTTGAATGCGGTGCGTAACGGCGAGAATCCGACTTTAACCACCCGTCAGAAGCATACACGGGAGTGTTATGTGGTGGTCAAAGAGGGGGCGGACCGTGCCCGCATTGAGCGGGAAATCAAGGAGATGCCCAATTATTTTGCTGATTATGATACGACGGTGCATTTCATTTCGCAGGAGCAGTTGGATGCCGAGCATGCGGGGTTGCCGCATGGCGGTTCGGTGATTCGCACGGGCGTGACGGGATTGCAGGGGGAGCACAAGCATTGCATCGAGTATCGGTTGCAGCTCGAGTCCAACCCCGAATTTACGGCCTCGGTGCTGGTGGCTTATGCCAGAGCGGTTTACCGTCGGGCGCAAAAGGGCGAGAGCGGGTGTATCACGGTATTTGACGTGGCGCCGGCTGAGTTATCCCCCTACATGGCCGAACAGTTACGGGAGAAGATGTTATGATATACGATAATTTGTCGGTGAAAAACGGGCATTTGCAGATTGCGGGGCAGGATGCGGCCGAGTTGGCGGCCAAGTACGGCACGCCGCTGTATTTGATGGACGAGGATCGTATTCGTCAGCGTTGCCGCACCTACCGAGAGGCGGTGGCGGCTCATCTCGGTGACAAGGGGCGGGTATTATACGCCTCCAAGGCGGCGTCCTACAAGCGGTTATACGAGATTATGAAGGAAGAGGGCATGGGGATCGATGTGGTGTCGATCGGCGAGATCTTTACGGCTGATCGTGCCGGTTTTGATCTGAAGCAGGCCGTTTTTCATTCCAACAACAAGACCGATGCTGATATTGTCTATGCCATAGACAAGGGTGTTGGGTATTTCGTTATAGACAATGAAGAAGAATTGCTGGCCATTGAGCGGATTGCGCAGGGACGGCAGAAGGTTCTGATTCGTTTGACGCCCGGCATTGATCCGCACACCTACGAAGCGGTGGCGACGGGTAAGGTGGATTCCAAGTTCGGATTTGCCATTGCGACAGGGCAGGCGACGGATATTGTGGAAAAGGCGCTTAACTGCGAGCATATTGAGTTGTGCGGCTTCCATTGCCATGTTGGGTCGCAGGTGTTTGACAGCGAAGTGTTTCGCATGAGTGCGGATGTGATGTTGCGGTTTATGGCATTTGTCAAGGCGCAGTTCGGTTTTGAGGCTTCGATGTTGGACTTGGGCGGCGGATTTGGTGTGCCCTATATTGAGGGGGTGCTGATGCCGGACATCGATCGGGAGATTGCCGAAATTGCGGATTGTGTTAAGGGTTTATGTGCCGAGCTGGGGTTGGCGATGCCGACGGTGTGTTTTGAGCCGGGGCGCAGTGTGGTGGCCGATTCGGGCGTGACGCTGTATACGGTCGGGTCGTGCAAGACGATACCGGGGTATCTGACCTATGTGTCGGTGGACGGCGGAATGACCGATAATGTGCGCCATGCCATGTACGGAGCGCCGTACACTATGTTGCCTGCGACCAAGATGGACGAGCCGAAGGATATGACGGTGACGGTGGCGGGACGGTGTTGCGAGAGCGGCGATATTCTGCAAAAGGATGTGCCGATGCCAAGTTCGATTGTGAGAGGAGATTTGCTGGCCTGTCTGACGACGGGTGCGTATCACTACTCGATGGCGTCGAACTACAATCGGATTCCCAGACCGCCGGTGGTTATGTTGTACGGCGGTGAAAATTATATAGCGGTGCGCAGAGAAACTTTGGAAGATCTGACGCATTTGGACGAATAAAAAATGCCTGCGAAAGCAGGCATTTTTTTTAATGGTGGTGATGGTGGTGCGGTTGATGCTCGGTATGGCAAAGCGTATCGAGGCAGGGTTCTTTCGAGGTTTCGGTTTCAATGGTGGCGTGGGCGATGCCGTGCTCTCTCAATTTTTCACGGACGGCATCTTTTATCTCGTGTGTGGGGTGGTCGGTGACGATGTGCAGGGTGGCGCAGTGGGTGTGGTCGTCCAGGCTCCAGAGGTGGATATGGTGAACGTCCGATACGCCGCCGATAGCAGAGAGATGGTCTTTGAGTTGTGAGGTGTTGATGGGGGATTTTTGGAGGAACAGGTCAAGAATTTTCTTTAGGTTTCGGATGGCGTGGAGCAGAATATAGAGGGACACGGCGATGGACAGCAGGGGGTCGAGGAGTGCGAAATTGGTAAAACGCATGACAATGGCGCCGATCAGCACGACAATCCAGCCAAGGACGTCCTCGAACATGTGCAGATTTACCGCTTTTTGATTGAGGGACTCGGCGTTGTGGGTTACATAGGCGGCACAGAGATTGACAACAACACCGACAACCGCGAACAGGATCATGCCGTTATAATCAATTTGGGTGGGGGAGAAGATGCGAAGGATGGCATTGTAGATCATGATGGTCGAGCCGAGCAAAAGGGTAAGGGTGGTTAGCAGACCGCCAAGGACGGAGTATCGGGTATAGCCGTAGGTAAAGATATCGTCCGGTTGCTTTTTGCTTTTCTTCTCCAGAAAATAGGACATGCCGATGCTGACGGCATCGCCGGCGTCGTGGATGGCGTCCGACAGGATGGCGGTGCTACCGATGAGGATGCCGCCGACCAGTTCAAAAAGGGAAAAGACGGCGTTCAGGATAAAGGCAATGAATATGTTTTTCTCGGTTTTCATACAGTTCTCCCGTTGAGATAAAAATGAAGCGTAGTACCACATGTGTATGATGGAACGCCATGTTCTATAACTATTGAGGGAATCGATTAAGTAAGATCATATAAAAACAGGCCTGCTTTTGCAGACCTGTTCTTTTACTTGAAAAGGGGGGTGGAAAGGTAGCGGTCGCCGGTGTCGGGCAGTAAGACGGTGATGGTCTTTCTTTGGTTCTCGGGTTGTTTTTCAAGGGTCAGAGCCGCATGGAGGGCGGCGCCCGAAGAGATGCCGACCAAGATGCCTTCCTTTTTGCCTAACATACGGGCGGCGGCGTAGGCTTCTTCCTCGGTGACGGGGATAACCGTATCGCAGACCGAGCGGTCGAAATTATCGGGAATGAAGTTGGCGCCGATGCCTTGTAATCCGTGCGAAGCGGCTGTGCCGCCCGACAGAAGAGGAGATGCGGCGGGCTCTACGGCGACGATTTGAATGTCGGGGTTTTGCTCTTTAAGGTAACGACCGACGCCGGTGATGGTGCCGCCGGTGCCGACACCGGCCACGAATATATCAATCTTACCCTCGGTATCTTGCCACAGTTCAGGGCCTGTCGTTTCGTAATGGGCCTTTGGGTTGGCGGGATTGGAGAACTGGCCGACGATCATACTGTTCGGGGTCTTTGCGGCAATTTCCTCGGCCTTGGCGATAGCGCCGCTCATGCCCTGTGCGCCGTCGGTGAGCACCAACTCGGCGCCGTAGGCTTTCATTAAGGTGCGGCGCTCGATGGACATGCTGTCGGGCATGACAATAACGGTGCGATAGCCGCGGGCGGCGGCTACGCAGGCAAGCCCAATGCCGGTGTTGCCGCTGGTGGGTTCAATGAGGGTAGCGCCCGCCTTAAGCTTACCGCTCTTTTCTGCTTCGTTGATCATGAACAGAGCGGCACGATCCTTAACTGAGCCGGCGGGGTTAAAATATTCCAGTTTGGCTAGCAACCGTGCTTGGGTTTGGATATGAGATAATTCTAAAAGGGGAGTGTTGCCGATAAGTTGTTCGGCCGTTGTATAGATCATAAAGAAATCTCCTTAGGCGGTATGTGTGCGTAGATAGTCGCACCAGATTGCGTAATTTTTCCCCAGCAGGTGAACGCCGTCACCCGTCATGCCGTCGGGCATACGTCCGTCCTTATCGGCAAAGGCGTAATAGGTATCCACCAAAGTGACGTTTTTTTCTTGGGCTAGGTTGCGTAAAGCATCGTTGGCGGCTTGAATATTGGAAACCGAAAAGACCTTTTCCGACCATGTTTTTTCGGGAACGACCGGCAGAATGGTTTGCAGATAGATGCGGGCACGGGGTTGGCGTGAGCGCACCAGATCGATCAGCTGTCCCATGCGGGAGGCGTAGACCGACGGGGTGGTGCCCATTTCATTGATGCCCAGCATCAGATAGACGGCATCGTAAAAATGGGTAGACAGATGAGGATCCAGATCCGGTGAAGCCAAGGTGCCGGCGGCGGTAGCGCTGGTGGCGCAGAAATAGGATGCATTTTTGAGGGTGCCGAACAGTTCCAAGCCGTTGGTGAGTGAGTCGCCGATAAACAAAGTATTATCGAAATGGCTATCGGCTACGGGCGCATGATAGGGGGCTTTGGAGAGAGGGATATATTCGGTATCGGAAATATGACGCAATGATAACGGTTCGGTGGCGGGGCACTTGTCCAACGCCTCCTGGGAAAGAGGAGTAAATTCGGGTTCCTGTGTAGTTTGTCCCAATAATGTCGGAATAAAACACAAGATAACACCGATGATAACCAAGAATGGGGCTATAATCAGTAATGTATTTTTCTTTTTCATAAAAACACCTCGTCGTTATCTTATCACGAAATACACAAAAAGACAAGAAAAGAATCAATTTGCATATTCCCATTTCTTATTTTTTATGGTATGATAAAGAAAATATATTGAGAGAGGATCTGTTTTATGAAGGTTTTAGTGGCCGGCGGTGCCGGATATATCGGAACTCACACCTGTGTGGCGTTAGCGGAGAATGGGTTTGAGATTGTTTGTGCGGATAATTTCAGCAACAGTAAACCCTTGGCAATTGAGCGTACCCGTAAGGTATCGGGGCAGGATTTTGAGTTTGTAAAGGCGGATTTTTGCGATCCTGCACAGAGCGATGCCGTGTTTGAGGGGCGTAATATTGATGCCGTCATCTATTTTGCCGCATTCAAAGCGGTGGGCGAGAGCGTGGAGAAGCCCTTAAAATATTATGGAAATAACCTGATCGGTCTGATGAACATTCTGGCTTCGATGAATAAGTACGGCGTGCGCAATTTTGTCTTTTCTTCCAGCGCCACCGTGTACGGCGATCATAATCCCATGCCGGCCAAGGAAGAGTATCCCATCTCAGCCACCAATCCTTACGGCATGACTAAGGTGATGACCGAAGAAATTTTGCGTGATGTCTGCAAGGCCGATCCCGATTTCAATGCCGTTGTGCTTCGCTATTTCAATCCGATCGGTTCTCATGAGTCGGGCGATATCGGTGAGGATTCGGGCGACCGCCCCAACAACCTGCTGCCCCTTCTGCTGCAGGTGGCCGACGGTACTCGCAAGGAATTGATGGTATTCGGTAACGATTACGATACCCATGACGGTACCGGTGTGCGTGACTATATTCATGTTATGGACCTGGCCGAAGGTCATGTGGCGGCGCTTCGCCGTTTTGATCAGAACCGTGGTTTGGAGGTCTTTAATTTGGGTACGGGCGTTGGCTACTCGGTGCTGGATATTATCGGGGCTTTCGAGCGTGCCACCGGCGTTCATGTGCCGTACCGCATCGTCGATCGCCGTCCCGGTGATGTGGCCGTTTGCTTGGCCGATCCCACCAATGCCAACAATGTTTTAGGATGGAAGACCAAGCGTACATTAGATGATATGTGTGTGGATGCCTGGCGCTGGCAGACCCAAAATCCGAACGGTTATACCGAATAAGATTGAACTCATTTTGAGCTCACAGTTTTAGACTGTGGGCTCTTTTTTGCGTAAAAACCTGTCGAAATTGTAAGAAATATGTTAATTTTTAGATTTTTTCAAAAGGGGTATTGCAATTTTTTATATATATGTTATAATGTGGTTACATGTGACACGGAGTGGTGTCATAGTGGGTGAAAGTGGTTGATTTTCAGCCAAAAAAGCCAAGAAAGGAGGAAGCGCTGATGTTGACAGGTACGTTTCGGCACACCTTGGATACCAAGGGGCGAGTGATTGTACCGGCTCGATTCCGTGAGGATTTGGGCGATGTTTTTATGATCACCAAAGGTTTGGATGAATGTTTGGCGCTTTACTCCATGAAAGAGTGGCAGGCGTTGGAAGAAAAGATTGCGGCTTTGCCGATGGCGGCATCCCGACAGATCACCCGTTTTATTTTTGGTAGTGCCTATCCGGTGGAATTGGATAACAATGGCCGTGCGGTTATTCCGCCCGAGCTTCGTAAATTTGCTGGGCTTAGCAAGGATGTTGTGATTCTCGGCGTATCGTCCCGTGCGGAGATTTGGGATAGCGAGAAGTGGGAGAACAGCGAGGATGCGGCCCCGTCCGAGCAGGTCACCAATATGATGATCGAGCTGGGTCTGTAAGATGGGATTTGAACATATACCGGTTTTATTGGATGAATGTATTGAGGGGTTGGCTATTAAGCCGGACGGCGTGTACGTCGATTGCACGGCGGGCGGTGGCGGCCATTCCTATGAGATAGCCAAGCGGCTGACGAGTGGGCGGTTGATTAGTATTGACCGTGATGAGGCGGCCATTCGGGCTTGTACCGAGCGGTTGGCGCCGCTTAAAGATCGGGTAACGATCGTGAAGGCGACCTTTTCGCAGATTGGGCAGGTATTGGCCGATCAGGGCGTGGAAAAGGTAGACGGGATTTTGATGGATCTTGGTGTTTCTTCACATCAGATCGATACGCCCGAGCGTGGTTTTTCTTTCCGCAGTGATGCGGCGTTGGATATGCGCATGGATCAGCAGGCTTCCTTGAGTGCACAGACGTTGGTGAACACCTACGGGGAAGCGGAGCTGGCTGATATTTTATGGCGATACGGCGAGGAGCGATATTCCCGACAGATTGCCCGAAAGATTGTGCAGGAGCGGCAGAAAGCGCCGATTGAAACGACAGGGCAGTTGGTAGAGATCATTAAGTCGGCCATGCCGGCGGCGGCCCGACGGGAGGATCAGCATCCGGCCAAGCGTTCCTTTCAAGCGTTACGCATTGCCGTGAACAGTGAATTGGATGAATTGCAGGAAACCTTGAATGTAATACCGAGTCTTCTTCGTGAGGGCGGACGGGTGGCCATTATCAGTTTCCATTCATTGGAAGATCGCATGGTCAAGACAGCATTTAAAGAACAGAGCCGAGGATGTACCTGCCCGCCGGAATTTCCGGTGTGTGTATGCGGGCACAAGGCGCAGATAAAAATTATTACAAAAAAACCGATTATTGCCTCGGGTGAGCAGTTGGAAGAGAACCGACGGGCGGCTTGTGCAAAACTTCGGATTGCCGAAAGGATAGAATAAGATGAGAAAAACCGACTGGAAAAAGAGAATAGCCAAGAGATGGAAGGCAAAACGGATATCGGCTACGTTGATGGCGGCCGTATTATTGCTGGTCGGTTTGGTTTGTTATCAGATCTACTGCAATGCACAATACAATGAGTTGACAACACAGGTGAACAACCTGAAAGATGACTATGCAGACCTTGTGAATGAGAATATCCAGTTGGGCGTTCAGATTGATGCGATGGCGCAGTTGGATAACATTGAGCAGATTGCGCTGGAGATGGGCATGAGCAAGATCCAGCAGCATCAGATCGAGTATGTAAATTTGGGCAGCGAGGATCGGGCGGAAGTGATCCGTGTAGATGACGGATTTGGTGGATTGTTTCGTAACTTTTCTATGATTTGGGAATATTTGGGCTAAATCTGATCTACAAATGTACTGTGTCCTGTTGTGCAACGGATAGGGATGTGTAGAGCCGCTGTTGGTTGCAACAGCGGCTTTTCTATTGGAGGAAATATCGGTGGAGAAACAGACGGCAAAAAACATGAGAAAGCGCATGTTTACGGTGTTGGTTGTGATCGTGGTGCTCTTTACGGTGATCGTGGGGCGGCTTTTTTATATACAGATCATTCAGGGAGAGAAATACCAAAATACAGCCATCAATCAGCAGACGCGTGAGCTGAAAGTGGCGGCTCGCCGAGGCACCATTTACGACCGTAACGGCAAAGCACTTGCGGTATCGGCGACGGCATACAAGATCGTCCTTTCACCCGCCACGACCGATGAGGATGCGGCGGCGGTGATTTTAGCGAAGCTGCCGGATCTGCTGGGAATAGAGGCTTCCGTTATTGAGAAGTCGCTGGCTAAAAACAGTTATTATGACGTAGTAGCACGGCGTGTGGAGCAGAATGTAGCGGATGATGTGCGCGTGTTTGTGCGAGAGAATAAGCTGGGCGGCAGTATTTCCATTGTGGATGACCCCAAGCGGTACTATCCGTACAACGATTTTGCTTGCCATGTCTTAGGTTTTGTCGGGACGGACAATCAGGGATTGGCAGGACTTGAGGTTATGTATGAGGAGTATCTGCGAGGTACTGATGGCAAAATTGTATTGGCAACCGATGCTGTAGGTAATGATCTGTCCCTGCTTGATTACGAGAAATACATAGAAGCGGTGGATGGATACAATCTCAACACTACCTTGGATGAAACCATTCAGCATTATCTGGAAAAACACCTGAAAGAGGCTTATGTGGAGCGTCAGCTCAGCGGATATGCCGGCGGCATCGTTATGGATGTGGAAACGGGCGGCATTTTGGCCATGTCAGTAATTAACGGGTTTGATTTGAATGATCCGTTTACGATCACCGATCCGGAAATATTAGAACAATTGGAAGGGTTAACGGGAGACGAACTGACCTCGGCACGCTCGGAAGCGCTCAACGATATGTGGCGTAATGTGTTGATCAGCGACTCGTATGAGCCGGGTTCGACTTTCAAGGCGATCACCAGCGCCATTGCGGTAGAAGAGAATGTTATCAGCGATTCCAAAACCTTTTTCTGTCCGGGCTATAAAATTGTAGCGGGTACTCGCATCCACTGCGCCAACCATAACGGACACGGTACCGAAACCTTCCAGCAGGCAATGAACAATTCCTGTAACCCGGCCTACATGGATATTGGCGAATTGATTGGTTCGGAAATTTTTAATGAGTACATTACCGGCTTTGGTTTTCGTGATTATACCGATATCGATCTGCCGGGCGAAGGATTGGGCGTTCTGCACTCGGCACAATCGTTGAAAGGTCCGGTGCAGTTAGCCACTACATCCTTCGGGCAGACTTTTAAGATTACACCCATTCAGTTGCTTACGGCGGTGGGCGCCATTGCCAATGACGGCAAGATGATGCAACCCTATTTGGTAAGTTCCATCACCGATCAGGACGGAAACGTGGTAGAGTCAACCGAGCCGAAGGTGGTAAAGCGGGTTGTTTCGGAATCGACGGCTGACACGATAGTATCGATGATGGAAAAGGTCGTTTCGGAAGGCGGCGGTAGTAACGCTTATGCCAAGGGATTCCGCGTGTGCGGTAAGTCGGGTACTTCGCAGAAGATTGACCAGAAGAATGAAGATGGGACCTATGAACACACCTCATCCTTCTTGGCTTTTGCGCCGGCCGATGACCCGCAGATTATTATGTTGTTGCTGTTGGATGAGCCGCAGACCGAGCCGATCTACGGCAGCTACATCGTAGCACCGATTGTCAGTAAACTTATGGAAGAGGTACTGACGTATATGGAGGTTTCTCCGCAGTATACCGAAGATGAGCTCAGCCAGCAGGATATTTCGCTGCCGTCTGTGGTGGGTGTAGCCAGCAATACGGCAAAGGCTACCATATCACACTTGGGCCTTAAAGTGCGTGTCATTGGTGGTGACGGCGAGGTGCAAAAACAGATTCCTGCGGCAGGACAGAGTATACCGTATACGGGCACGGTGTTGTTGTATACCAACGGCGCTACACCCGATACCGAGATCGTGGTGCCCGACCTGATTGGGCAAAGTGCGACCTATTGCAATACGGAGTTGACCAACCGAGGACTCAATATCCGCATGATCGGGCAGGATATCTATCAGACCGGCGTGCATGCGGTGTCGCAGAATCCGGCGGCCGGTACGGTGGTAAGTGCCGGTACGGTGGTGGAGGTTGAGTTCCGAAACCAAGCTACAGCCGACGACTAAACCCAACGCTTTGGAGTAATCGTTGAGATTATCACAACTTCTCAAGGCGGCCGATCTGCCCATGACGGTAATGGATCGGGAGATTCATTCCATTACTGCTGATATCGGGCAGGTGGGTCAAGGAAGTTTATATGTTTGTCACCGATGGGATCCGTCGCAGGTCGAAGTGCTGCTGGAGCAGGCGCGGCAATGCGGTGGAATCAGCGTAGCGGCGGCAGGACAGCCGGATATCTTGTGTGAGGATACACGGCGGTTTCTATCCTATGCTATGGCCGAGTTTTGCGGCAATCCCCAGAAAAAACTGCGGGTCATCGGGGTGACGGGAACCAACGGAAAAACAACCGTGTCGGGCATGATCGTCCATATTCTGCGACAGGCAGGGCGACGGTGTGAACTGGTGGGAACCAACAACTGTGGCGGCTACACAACCCCCATTCCCGAGATTCTATTTCCGACCATGGCGCAGGCAGTGGCAAAGGGATGTCAGGATTTTGTGATGGAGGTGTCCTCCCATTCGCTGGATCAAAGCCGAGTGGCGCCCATTGAGTTTGCCTGTTCGGTGTTTACCAATTTAAGCCGTGACCATTTGGATTATCATTTGACCATGGAACGGTATGCCGATGCCAAACAGCGGTTGTTTGCCGCATCGCAAACGGCGGTTATTAATGCCGATGATCCGTATGCCAAACGGATGGCAGAGCCTTGTAAAGAGGTTTGCTATTACGGCAAAGAGTATATTTCGGATTTGGATTGCCGGGAAGACGGGGTTTGCTATCGGCTGGATGGGATGAAGATCGTATGTCAGGTGCCGGGGCTGTTTTCGGTATATAACAGTGCGGCGGCGGCCATGGCGGCAAGAAAACTCGGCGTTTCGGATGCCGATATTATACAGGCGCTGGCCGATTTCGGTGGCGTGGACGGCCGCATGGAAATGTTGGATACAAAAACCGATTTTCGTGTTATAATAGATTATGCCCATACGCCCGACGGCCTGCATAATGTGCTCTCAACGATCCATGGATTTAAAAAAGGGCGGTTAATCGTGGTGTTCGGTGCCGGTGGGCAACGGGATCGGGGTAAGCGTGCGCAGATGTTTCGGGTGTGTGCCGATTTGGCGGATTATATTGTCATTACATCGGATAATCCCCGAAAAGAAGATCCCTTTTCGATTATTAAAGATATTTTAGCCGGACTCAATGGCTATACAACCCCCTTTGCGGTTCTGGAAAATCGTAGAAAAGCCACCGAATTTGCCCTGCGGGAAGCGCAGGCAGGGGATGTGGTATTGCTGGCGGGCAAGGGGCATGAACGATACCAGTTGGTCGGCGATCGGGTATTGCCTTATGACGAACGAGAGGTCGTTACCGAGATACTCAACAGTTAGGAGAATGAAGATGAAACAGATAACGGCAGAGCAGATTGCTCAGTGGTGCGGCGGTCGAATCCTGTGCGGGGATGGGCAGGCGCTTGTCACTTCGGTATGCGTGGATTCCCGTCAGGTCACGGCAGGCAGTATGTTTGTGGCCATGCCGGGTGAGCGTGTGGATGGTCATGATTATATCGATAAAGCCATTGCCGCCGGTGCATCCTGCGTTCTCTCCGAGCGGGAAATAATAGCCGAGAACTGTTGCATCATTTTAGTAGAAAACTCGTTAAAGGCCTTGCAGGAAGCCGCACGGGGTTATCGTAAAACCATGGATTTCCATTGCGTGGCGGTGACGGGCAGTGTGGGAAAAACCACCACAAAAGAATTTTTGTATGCCGTTCTGTCTTCTCGGTATCATACCTTAAAAACAAGAGGAAACTTAAATAGCGATTCGGGTATGCCGCTCATGGTCTTTGAATTGTCGCAAGAGCATCAGGCGGCTGTCTTTGAGATGGGCATGAACCGCAAGGGCGAGATTGCCGAACTGACCAAGGTGGGGCGTCCCGACTTGGCGGTCATTACCAATATCGGCGTTTCTCATATTGAATATCTTGGTTCCCGCCATAATATTTTATATGCAAAATTGGAGATTGAGCGGAGTCTTGCCAAAAACGGCGTGATGATCCTTAACGGTGATGACGATCTGTTGCGAAGCGTCAAGGGTAAACTCAAGCATAAGACGGTATATTATGCCATTGATTATATGGATGCCGCCTATCGGGCAGAGAATATATGCGAGGGTGAGAACTTCACCGTCTTCGATGTGGTAACGCCCGTCGGTCGCATACAGGCTCGGATCAACACGGTGGGACGGCATAATGTGCTCAATGCGCTGGCGGCCGTTACGGTGGGGCTTTACAGTGGGCTTTCGTTAGAACAAAGTGTGACGGCGTTGCTCAATTTTGAAAATGCGGCCATGCGGCAAAATATTTATGAGTATCACGGCATCACCATTCATGAAGATTGTTACAACGCCAGTCCCGATTCGATGAAGGCGGCCTTCTCGACATTGGCCCGCCATAAAGGACGGCGAGTGGCGGTGATTGCCGATATGTTGGAATTAGGAAAATTTGCCCCTGAGATGCATCAGACGGTGGGTGGTTATGCGGCCGAAGGATGTGATATTCTGATCAGTTACGGCGAATATGCCCACCATTATCGGGATGCGGCACAAAATAAGGGTATGGATCCGTCCCGTATTTTTGCGGCCAAGGATGCCGAACATGCAGGACAATTGTTGTTGGATCTGGTGCGAACCGGAGATGCCGTTTTATTTAAAGGCAGTCGGGGTTTGCATACCGAAAAAGTTTTGGAGATACTGAAAGAGGAGTGGAACGGATAATGGAATTTTGGAATTTGATTATTTCCGGCGTGGTGGCCTTTGTGATTACGGCCGCCCTTGGCCCTTTTTTGATTCCCGCTTTGCGGAAACTGAAATTCGGGCAGAGTATTTTGGAGGAAGGCCCCTCTTGGCATAAGAGTAAGCAAGGAACACCGACTATGGGTGGTATCTTGTTCATTGCCGGTATCGTTATCGCCTTCATGATCTGCGGATACTCCTATTACAGTTCGGGGGATATCAAGGCATTAGCCGCTCTTTTGTTGGCGGTGGCCTTTGGTTTAATCGGATTTTGCGACGATTTTATTAAAGTGAAAATGAAGCGCAATCTGGGCTTGACGGCATGGCAGAAGATCGTGTTGCAGGTATTGGCCTCGGCAGGATTTTTAATCTTCTTGGCGGTCAAGGGTGAGTTGAGTACCAAATTCTTAGTGCCTTTCACCTCCATTACCGTAGATTTGGGCATGGGCTTTTATGTGTTGGCTATGCTATTGATTGTGGGTATGGTTAATGCGGCCAATCTGACCGACGGCATTGATGGGTTGGACGCTTCGGTCACGGTACCCATCGCCGCCTTCTTTATGGTGGCGGGGATTCGTGCGGCCGGCGTGGATAACGGCGTATCGGTGCTTTCTGCGGCTTTGATCGGCGGTATGCTCGGATTTTTGGTGCATAACTTCCATCCGGCCAAAGTTTTTATGGGAGATACCGGTTCCCTCTTTGTCGGCGGTCTTACCGTGGGTTTGGCCTTCTCGTTGAATATGCCTTTTGTGATCTTGCTGGCAGGCATTATTTATTTGGTGGAAGCCTGTTCGGTTATGATTCAGGTTTTGGTGTATAAACTCACCAAGAAGCGCGTCTTTAAGATGGCACCCATTCATCATCATTTTGAAATGTCCGGCTGGAACGAGGTTAAGATTGTTTATGTCTTTACCGTTGTTTCGCTTATTGCCTGTATCCTTGCCTATCTGGCAACAGGATCTATTACTGTAAAATAATCGGGAGTATCCATGGAAAAGAAAACGGTACGTATTTCCACGGTAAAATCGAATAAGCCAAAGTGGTGGAACGAATGGTTTGTCAGCGATCCGTTCGATATGTCCTTTTTTATACTGGTGCTGGTCGTTTTGTCGGTGGGGCTTATTATGCTTTTCTCGGCCAGTTATGCCTATGCCTGGTATGATCAAGGGGATAGTTTCTTCTACATCAAACGTCAGGCCTTCTTTGCCATCATCGGTCTGGTGGGTATGCTGATCATATCTAAACTTGATTACCAAAAAATCAAGAAATTTGCCCTGTTGATTTACGGGGTAGCGGCTTTTCTGCTGATATTGGTTTTGTTTATCGGTGCCGGTGACGGCGTTGAAAAACGCTGGATTTATGTCGGCTTTAACCTGCAACCCTCGGAGATTGCCAAACTGGCCGTCATTATCATGTTGGCTCTGTTTTTGTCAACCAATCATAAGCAACTCAAACAGCCGGTGCGGGGCATTGCGATGCCGCTGGTCATCATTGGGATACCGGCAGGCTTGATTTTGCTCGAGCCGCATCTGTCGGGTACTATTCTGGTGTTGGCGGTTGGCGTTTGCATGATGATTGTGGCCGGATGTAATCTTGGCTGGATCGGCGGGCTTTCGGCCATCGGTGCGGCGGGTCTTACGGCGGTCGCCGTTGCGACACCTTACATGAAATCCCGTATTGATGTGTTCTTAAACCCCGGCTCCGATCCGCAGGGTGCGGGCTATCAGATTTTGCAATCCTTGTACGCCATCGGTTCGGGAGGTCTGACAGGACAGGGAATCGGTCAAAGCCGTCAGAAATATCTGTATGTATCCATGCCGCAGAACGACTTTATTTTTTCCATTGTGGCCGAGGAACTCGGTTTTATTGGATGTTTAATCATTTTGGCACTCTTTGTGTTGCTTATTTATAAGGGCTTTTCCATTGCCATGCGTTGTCCCGATCGGTTCGGGTCGCTGTTGGTGTTTGGTATTACCACCCGTTTGGCGGTGCAGGTATTGCTCAATATGGCGGTGGTGACCAACTCCATTCCGGTTACCGGTATTGCCTTGCCCTTCTTTAGTTCGGGCGGTACGGCCTTGGTTATGCAGTTGGTAGAGATGGGTGTTGTCCTTTCGGTTTCTCGACAATCACGAACATTAAAGGTATAAAAGTATGAAATATGTATTGGCAGGCGGCGGTACCGGAGGCCACATCAATCCGGCTATTGCCATTGCGGAAGAACTCTGTCGGCGTGACCCCGAAGCCAAGATCCTTTTTGTGGGAACGCCCGACGGAATGGAAAGTACATTAGTGCCTAAGGCGGGGTATGCCATTGAGTATATTCCCGCTCATGGTTTTTTACGGGGTCGATCCTTGCAAGCAATCGGCGCCAACATAAAATACGCTTTTTTGGCTTGCAAATGCACCCGCATGGCGGGTAAGATCTTGCGTCGGTTCGGGGCGGATATGGTCATCGGCACGGGTGGTTATGTATCGGGTCCTGTCGTGTGGGCGGCGCAACTGGCGCATATTCCTACCGTGATCCATGAGCAGAACGCCTTTGCCGGCGTGACTACACGCATGGTGGCCAAGAAGGCAAACAAGGTCTTTTTATCCTTTCCCAATACCATCGGTGTGGAGGACTTGACCAACACCGTGGTGACAGGCAATCCCATACGGGGCGGATTCAAGAAGGCCGATCGCGAGGCGGCCCGTCTATCGCTCGGTGCAACAGATAAGCCCTTGGTACTGTCCTGCGGTGGCAGTTTGGGCGCAAGAGCGCTTAACGATGCCGTGTCGGATATGCTGGTCTTTTCGGCTAAGGATGGGCAGATGCAACACTTGCATGCGACAGGTGCCATCGGGCATGACCGCATGATGGAGCGGCTGGCTCAGCGGCAGTTGACCGTTGACGGGCGAGATGGCATTACCGTAAAAGAATATATTTATAATATGTCCGAATGTATGGCAGCGGCCGATGTGGTGATCTCCCGAGCAGGAGCCATATCCTTGGCTGAGATTGCGGCTATGGGCAAACCGTCCATTCTCATTCCCTCGCCCAATGTGGCCGAAAATCATCAGTATCACAACGCTTGCGTGTTGCGGGATGCCGGTGCGGCGCTCTTGATCGAGGAGAAGGACTTAAATGGCGAGAGCCTGTATGCGGCTCTTACCGAGGTGGCGCTGGATTGCGAAAAACGCAGCCGCATGGCCAAGGCGGCGCTAAATTTGGCGCATGTCGATGCGGCGGGCGAGATCGTCGATCATATTGAGATTATACTGAAGTAACAATCGTTTTTCACCCTGCATACCATGAAGTATGGAGGATGAGGCGATGCAAAGATTAGTCATTAACGGTGGACGAAAACTGTCCGGAGCGATTGATATACAAGGCTCAAAAAACAGCGTACTTCCTATTCTGGCGGCCACTCTTACATCCGATGGCCAATGCGTGATCTGCAACTGCCCCCGCCTTTCGGATACCGAAGCGGCTTGCGATATTCTGCGTCATCTGGGGTGTCGGGTTGCCCGGCAGGAGGATGCGGTAATTGTTGATGCCGCAAACGGCGGAATCAACGATATTCCCGATGAACTAATGCGTAAGATGCGTTCCTCAGTCATGTTTTTAGGTGCCATTTTGACGCGGGAGCAGAGTGCTAAGATTAGTTTTCCCGGCGGCTGTGAATTGGGGCCGAGGCCGATCGATCTACATATTTCGGCTCTGCGGCAGATGGGTGTGAAGGTGATTGAGGAGGGCGGATTTCTGTCCTGTACTTGTCCTGACGGTTTGATCGGCACATCGGTGTCGTTGGCCATTCCCAGTGTAGGTGCTACCGAGAATATCATGCTGGCGGCGGTCAAGGCTAAGGGAGAAACGGTGATCCACAATGCCGCTTGTGAGCCGGAAATCGTAGATTTGCAAAATTTTCTCAATGCCATGGGTGCGCGCATTACGGGCGCAGGTACCAGCCGCATTGCCATACAGGGTGTCGAGCGTTTAAATGGGTGTGAACACCGCATTATTCCTGATCGTATCGTAGCGGCAACCTATCTGATAGCCGGTTGCATGAGCGGGGGAAAAGTAGAACTTTGCGGGGTCATTCCCGAGCATATTTCGGCCATTACCGGCCTATTACATGAGATGGGAATAAAAATACGGGTTGACGGACGGCGAATAATGGTATATGCTGATACTAGACCGTTAGCACCCCGTACGGTACGAACGACATATTATCCGGGGTTTCCGACCGATGCACAAGCACTGATGATGGCGCTGGCGTGTATTTGCCGGGGATCCTCTCTTTTTATTGAAACGGTTTTTGAAAATCGGTATCGGCATGTGGGTGAACTGCGCCGCATGGGCGCCCGCATTCAGGTCGAGCAACGGGTGGCCGTTGTGGAGGGCGTGGAGAAATTATGGGGTACTAATGTGGAGGCGACCGATCTGCGAGGCGGGGCAGCACTGATGTGTGCGGCACTCTCGGCGCAGGGTACTACAGTGATCGAACGGATCGAGCATATAGACAGAGGATATGATGCGCCTGAATTAGCCTTGTCGGCATTAGGGGCGGATATTAAAAGGGAAGACTATGAAGCTGAGTGAAAAACAGCAACAGAATAAACGTAAATCGCAAGAGCAACTGCAAGCCATCGTGGATGCTTACCACGGGAAGACGGCGCCGGTTGCTCCTGCGGTTAAGCCGAAGAAGAAGACAGCGGTAAAGAAGCAGGTAGTAAAAAAGAGCAAGCCCAAACGCCGCTTTCTGGGTATCGGTGCGCCCAAAAAGAAGGCGCCGGTTAAATCGAAGGAACAACTGGCTAAAGAACAGGCGAGAGAAGCGGCTCGGATGCGTCGGGGTGATACCGCCGAACGAATGCGGGAAACGATCGAGAATTACCGCAGTGTCCCCATGTCCAAAGGAAAACGCAAACGCAGAGATATTCTGTTTTATGCCGTCTTTACTGCCGTATTGATGATCGTTTTTGGCGTGTTGTCGTTAACGGTTCTATTTAATATTTCCCAGATCGAGGTAGAAGGCGAAGGATATTATACCGAGCAACGGATTATTGACGTTACCGGAATAGCCTTGCAGGATAATATGTTCCGCACCAATATGCGCCAAATCGAGCAACGGATGGTACGGGAACTGCCTCGCATCAAAGCGGTCAATATCCGTCGGGTATTGATGGATAAAATCGTGATTGAGATAGAAGAAGCGGTGCCGGTTGGTGTAGTGCCGGTCGGTGGCGATTATGCGGTATTGGACACCGATTCCAAGGTGCTGGAGGTAACTCCCGTTCAACCGCTGGATCTGATTCTGATCAGCGGTTGTCCGGTTGCCAAGTATGAACCGGGGCTGATGGCCGAATTTGAAAGTGAAGAAGCGGCCGGCTTGATCACGCAGGTGATGGAGGCTTTGGATCGAGCGGGGATGCTGGAAGATACGACGGAATTGAATGTGGAAAAACGTTATGATATCTTTTTCCGCTATGGTGAGTATTTCACCTGTGAGTTGGGCGATGTGGAAAAATTGGACAACAAGTTACAGATGATCACCAAGGTTATTGAGGCAAATGCTGACGATGTGACCGCAACCATTGACGCATCGGACGCCAATAAGGTCTATTATCGCCCACATTATGAATAAAGTTGCGAAAAAGTGTTAAAAATTTAAGATTGACTATTGAATTTTCGGCAGAATAATTATAAAATAGAAGAAGAACATAATAAGGAGATTATAAATATGCCGTTTCAGATAGCTGATGAACAAAATCGCATTGCCAATATAAAGATCGTAGGTGTCGGCGGTGCCGGCTGTAATGCTGTGAACCGTATGCGTGAGGCCGGCGTGCAGGGAGTGGAATTTGTCGCCATAAATACCGACCTTGCCGTGCTTCAGAAATCGGCAGCTACGCATAAAGTTCAAATCGGTGAAAAGCTTTGTAAAGGACAGGGCGCCGGTAGTGATCCCGAAATGGGACGAGCTGCTGCCGAAGAAAGCCGTGAACTGATTGAAGAAGCGCTGTCGGGTACCGATATGGTGTTTATCACGGCAGGTATGGGTGGCGGCACCGGTACGGGTGCGGCTCCGATTGTTGCCGATATTGCTAAGAAGCGTGGTATCCTTACTGTTGGTATCGTTACTAAGCCCTTTGGTTTTGAAGGTGCCTTCAAGTTGCGTACGGCTGAGCATGGCATCGAGAATCTTCGCCCCTGCGTGGATTCGCTGGTTGTGGTGCCGAATGATCGCTTGAAGTATGTAGTGGATCAGAAGATTACCATGCTCAATGCATTCCAGATTGCTGACGATGTGTTGCGTCAGGGCGTGCAGGGTGTGTCTGACTTGATTCAGGTTTCGGGTATTGTTAACGTCGACTTTGCCGACGTTTGCAAGACCATGCGTGATGCCGGATATGCTCATATGGGTACCGGCCGTGCTCAGGGTAAGACCAAGGCCGAAGATGCCACCCGTATGGCTATCGAGAGCCCGCTGCTTGAAACTTCGATTGCCGGTGCTAAGGGCGTGATCCTGAATATTACCGGTAGTGCCGATATTACCCTGGAAGAAGTCGAATTGGCATCCGATATCGTCAAGCGTGAAGTCAATCCCGAAGCCAACATCATCTGGGGTGCTAATATTGATGAAACCATGGAAGACGAGATGAGCGTCACCGTCATCGCCACCGGCTTTGACTATGGTAATGTCGCCGAGGCGAAATTCGGTGATCTGACCTCGCTGATCGCTCCTAAGAAGACCGAAACCCCCGACAAGGATACCGAAAGCCTGCTGGATCTGATCAACAGCGCTACCGGTTCAAACAAGTAATGTTAAAATGCTCCGTTTGAAAAAACGGAGCATTTTTTATGTTGCCAAGAAAGATTTTTTCTGTTTATGCGTATGACTTTGAACTCTCACATATAAATCAAAATCATCCGCGAAGCGGATACTTCTTCACTATTCACTATTACTTATTACTTCCGCCAAAAATCGACGGCAGAGAAAAGTGAAGAGTGTAGAGGTAATAGTGAAAAAGTAAAAATCGACAAACCTCTATCGAGATTTATCGATTTTTGGCAGGAGTGGCGGGATTTCCCTCGCTGCGGCTCGGGCCACGGTCGGCTCTTGGTGTCCACCGGACACCAATTCACTACCGACCTTTCAAATCCCGCCAAATTAAAAATACTCCCTCCCGTGTTACGGAAGAGAGTATTTTTGGCAGGAGTGGCGGGATTTGAACCCACGAGTGACGGAGTCAAAGTCCGTTGCCTTACCGCTTGGCTACACCCCTATTCATACCATAACATATTACCAATTTCTTGTGTGTTTGTCAATACAAAAATTTCTTTGTTTTTTAAATTGCTTTGTAAAATAAGGAAACCCCTTGACAGTATCCCATCAAACAGTATATACTCAAAGGGTAAGTTATAAAGAAAGGGTTCTACATATTATGAATAAGAGAATTTTAGCGGGTCTTTTGGCTATTATCTTGGTTTTGGGTTTGGTGCTGGTTGGTTGCTCCAAGCCGTCGAAAGAATCTGAGCCGGATCAGTTTGCTTCGAGTGGCACCGGTATTGAGGATTGGGACGATATCGTTGTCAGCGGAAACGGTGATGAGAATTCGGACGGCAATAATTCCCAGTCCGGTTCTCAGTCCGGTTCTCAGTCCGGTTCTCAGTCCGGTTCTCAGTCCGGTTCTCAGTCCGGTTCTCAGTCCGGTTCTCAGTCCGGTTCTCAGTCCGGTTCTCAGTCCGGTTCTCAGTCCGGTTCCCAGTCGGGCTCTCAGTCGGGCTCTCAGTCGGGCTCGCAGTCTAACGGCCAGTCGTCCTCGAGCAGCTCATCGGTGCCGACGGACGGTAGCAAAGTGCTGACCTATAAGCAGTATCTGGCATTGTCTGACGCCGAACGGCGGGCCTACTTCGAGAGTTTTAATGGTGATTATCCAGCATTCACAAAATGGCTCCAAAAGGCCGAGAAGGAATATAAAGACAAGCAGGATGCCATCCGTGTAGAAGGAGACGGCGGTTTTAATATCGGCGACTACATTAACGGATGAAGCGGTATTATAAGATTGCGGGATTGACCGTAACTATGGATTCTTGCGGCATTACCGAACAGCGTGCCGAGAAGTATCTCTGTGAACCAACCGATGCGGTGGATATGGAGGTGGTGTCTCGGTGGGAATTGATCAAAGATATGTATCCAGCCTTTGATGATAACAGCGGGGAATATATGTCTACGGCCGCCAATTTCTATCGGCAGTTGATGGATTTTGAAGGGATGATGCTTCATTCCTCTACGGTTGTAGTTGATGGGAAAGCCTATTGCTTCACGGCCGACTCGGGTGTAGGGAAATCGACCCATACGCAACTGTGGTTGGATAAGTTTGGCGATCGTGCCTATATTTTAAATGATGATAAACCGGCTTTGCGTCGCGAGGACGGCGTGTGGTACGCCTACGGTACGCCGTGGAGCGGCAAGCATGATATCAGCCGCAATGAGCGAGTGCCGGTGGCGGGTATTGCCTGTGTTAGCCGTGCCGAAGAGAATAGCATTGCGCCCTTTGGCGGTCCGGCGGCGATCAGTGCTATTTTTAAGCAACTCAACCGCCCCCGTGTGCGTAATGCCCGTGAAAAACTATTGGAATTGTTAGATAAATTGCTCCGCGAGGTGCCGGTATGGCAGTTGCAATGCAACAAAGAGCCGCAGGCGGCAGAAGTTGCCTATCGTGCCATGAGCGGGCAGGGAAAGGATCGTAGCGATGAAGATTAAAGAAGGTTTCGTCTTGCGTGAAGTGGCAGGGGATATCGTCGTAATCCCCTCGGGTGATACGCTGGATCTGAACATGATGATCACTCTTAATGAAACCGGTCGTTTTTTGTGGACGCGCTTGGAGAAGGGTGCTGAAAAGGAAGATTTGGTGCAGGCGTTGACACAGGAATATGAGGTATCACGCGAGGACGCGATGGCTCATATCGATCTGTTTGTGGCAAAACTGGATGAAAACGGACTTCTTGATTGAAAAAGAGTTGCTGTTAGATGTGATGATGCCCATCATTCGCGAGCAGTTAGCTCGGGGATGTTCGGTTAAACTCTCACCTCGCGGCACGAGTATGCTCCCCATGCTTCGACAGGGTATCGATAGCGTTGTGCTCTCCCCTCTGCCTGAGCGGTTGAAGAAATATGATCTGCCGCTATATCAACGAGATGACGGCAGTTATATTTTGCATCGCATCGTCGGTGTCGGCGAGCATTATACCTGCATGGGTGATAACCAGTTCATTTGTGAATACCCCGTGCGTCACGATCAGACCATTGCGTTGGTGACCGAGTTTTATCGGGGAGATAAAAAAGTTTCCGTTGATGCTTTCTCCTACCGTCTGTATAGCCGCATTTGGTGGCACAGTCGGAAGTGTCGCCAATTTTGGCGGCGGGGCATCGGTTGGTTGCGGAGGCATGTGAAATGAAAATAAAAGGAACCGAACGATGGATCATGGGCAAGATCCGCAAACGCATCCCTGCGATCGTGTTGTTGACGGTCAGCAATATGGGGGCGTCCCTGCTGGGTGTTGCCTTTGCTTTAATGTGTAAGAATATGATTGACTATGCGCTGGCCGGAGATCCGACCAGTTTTTTCCGTGCCTGCATTTATCAAGGTGTTATTATTCTAAGCATGTTAGGCTGTACCATTTTGAATCGGCATCTCCACGGTAAGCTGTCGGCCGATATGGATCGGGACATGAAACGGGGCATCTATCGCCATCTGATTCATGGCGATTACATGTCGGTTTGCGCCTACCATAGCGGGGATATGATCAACCGCCTTACCAGCGATGTGCGTGTCGTGGAGGAGGGTGTGCTGACGGTCATTCCCAATGTGGCGGCCATGATTACCAAACTGATAGCGGCAGCGGCAGCATTGGTGGTGCTTGATCCTATTTTTACCATGGTAGTGGCCGGCATCGGCGTGTTGATTTTAGCCATCTCGGCGCTTTTGCGTAAACGACTCAAAGCCATTCATCGGCAAGTACGGGAAGAAGACGGCAAGGTGTCATCCTTCCTGCAGGAAACGCTGGAAAAGGTATTGATGGTGCAGGCGCTCGATGTATCCGAACAGATGTTGGAACGGGCCGATGAGCGAATGGAAGGCCGTTATCAGGCGCAGATGAAAAGCAAGAATGTGTCGCTGGTTACCAATGCGGGGTTGCATTTTCTCCTGCAAGCTTCCGGCTTTATTGCCTTGATTTGGTGCTCGGTGGGGCTGTTCATGGGAACGCTGACCCCTGGTATGCTCACCGCCATTACCCAGCTGGTCAGCCAGTTGCAACGTCCCTTTGTGGGGATGTCGGGCATTTTGCCGCAGTATATGGCCATGCTGGCCTCGGCCGAGCGGTTGATGGAATTGGAGCAGATTGAAAGCGAGCCCACCGAACGGATATCGTTGCCTGCTGAGAGCATTCAGGCTATCGGTGCTCAAGATCTGCAGTTCACCTATGATCGGGATGAGATCCTCTCTCATGCCAATTTTGAAGTGCCTACGAATGGCTTTACCGTAGTTGTCGGCGCTTCGGGTATCGGAAAGAGTACCCTTTTGAAATTGATGCTGGGAATCCTGCATCCGCAACAAGGGATGTTATACGTAACAGGCAAGCAGGGGCGCACGGTGTTGGATCGCAAGACGAGAGGTTGTTTTGCCTATGTGCCGCAAGGGAATTTATTGCTCAGCGGAACTTTGCGGGAAAATCTGACGGTGACTCGCCCCGATGCCACCGAGGACGAATTGGCGCAGGCGATTCATGTCAGCGCGATGGACGAGTATATTTCTGTTCTGCCGCAAGGACTTGACACGGTGATCGGAGAAAATGGGGTGGGCTTATCGGAAGGCCAGTCCCAGCGTTTGGCCATTGCCCGTGCCGTACTGGGCGGGGCGCCGATTCTGCTGTTGGATGAGTGCACCTCGGCTTTGGATGAGAAGACCGAGAAAACGGTACTGGAGCGGCTCAAAGCGCTGCCCGGCCGTGCCTGCATTGCCGTGACCCATCGGCCGGCGGCCAAGGAGATCTGCGATCGTGTCTTGGTGATTCAGGATGGTAAGATTATTTCCCATGAGGATCAATGATGAATTTTAAGGATATTACATTATACCTGTTTGATATGGATGGAACCCTCTATTTGGGGGATAAATTGTATGATTTTACGGCCGAATTATTGAAAAAAATTAAAGAAAACGGCGCAAAATACCTGTTTATGACCAATAATTCATCCAAAAGTGTGGCCGATTACATTAAAAAACTGCAAAAATTAGGTATTTTTGCCGACGAAAATGACTTTATTACGTCCTCCCAAGCCACGGCTTATTATCTGAAAAAGTATCATGCCGATAAAATGCTATATGTGTGCGGCACCGAGTCTTTGAAAGATGAACTGCGCAAGGAAGGTTTTTCGATTACCGAGAAACTGGACGAGGTGGAGTGTGTGGTCATGGGATTTGACACCGAGCTGACCTTCAAAAAGTTAGAGGATGTGTCCCGCCTGCTGTTGGGGAACAGGGAGTTGCCGTACATTGCGACCAATCCCGATTATGTATGCCCGACCGAGTTTGGCAGTGTGCCCGATTGCGGCAGTGTGTGCGATATGTTATATAATGTATCGGGGCGGCGACCGCTGGTGATTGGTAAGCCCGAACCGTTGATGCCGATGTTGGCGATGGATAAGTGGGGCGTGGATGCGGCGCACACCTTAGTGGTGGGTGATCGTATTTATACCGATATTAAGAGCGGATTGGCGGCGGGCACCCATACGGCGCTGGTGCTTTCGGGGGAGACGACCCGTGAGATACTGGAAGCCTCTTCGGATAAGCCCGAAGCGGTGCTGGAGAGTGCGGCTGAAATCCTAAGGGCGCTGGAGGAATAACCGATGTTTAGTGAGGAAAACCCCAAGGTTTGCCGCCTGTGCGAATATGCGGTAGCTATTGAGGGGGACGAGATCCACATGCTGTGCCATAAAAAGGGTGTGGTAGATAAGGAGAGCGGGTGCCGCAAATTTTTGTATGATCCGCTTAAACGAGTGCCGCACCGTGTGATGCTTAATACCGATTTTACGGCCGAAGATTTTTCGATTGAATAACGGACGGCGGCAGGAGTTACTCCTGCCGCCGTGTTGTTATTTATTGTCCGTTTTGAGTCGGGCCTTTGCCTCTTCGACGGTTTCGCCGTCTTTGGTGAGGTAGGCATCTACAAATTTATCCTCTATTTTGGTGTAGCTGCCAACGACGCCTTTTTCGATTATTTTGTAGCCGTCGGTTACTATTTGGGCGATGTGCTCGGTTGTTTTTACGAATTTGGATTTAGCCATCTTATTTGATTCCTTTAATCATCGGGATGAGGGCAATTAGCATGATGATGCCAAGCAGGCCGACGAGGGTGCCCACAATGATCTTTTGCCATACCAGACACAGACACATACCTACGCCAAGTACCAAGACGGCAACGACGGCATACAGGATGCGCAGGACATTTTTTCCGTTCATCTTGGGTAATTTTTTATTTTCCATCTTGCACCAGATGAGGACGGTGATGATGCCTAAGACAATTCCGATAACGCCGAAGATAATACCTGCAGTAAAGGAATTCCATTCGGGAAGAAGCGCCATACACATACCGAGCGCAAAAAGCACTCCACTGATTGTTCCTAAAACAAGCGCAATAAAACTACTTTTTTTCATGTGAAATCTCCTTTCATTAAACCAACACTTGTTTTTTTATTGCAAATATAGTATAATTCGTTTGCCGGGAGAAAACAATCAACAATTCATCGACAAGTGTTGGAATAAAGGTGATGGGTATGAACATAAAGAATAACAAAAGGCGCAGGGAGTCGCAGGAGAGAATTGAGAAAGCCTTTATTGCGTTGCTGCAAGAACGGGAGATCAAGGAAATCAGCGTATCGGATCTCATTAAAAAGACTGAGCTCAATCGCAGTACCTTTTATGCCAATTACATGGATATATTTGATCTGGCCGATAAGACGAGGGAGAAGTTGGAGCGGGAATTCAGCGATTTATTTGCCGATTACGATTATTTTCATGAACGCACGGGAGCGCAAAAAATGTTTGCGCATATAAAGGAGAATCAGATTTTTTATAATACGTATTTCAAGTTGTGTTATGATGACAAGCATTTGATTTCCATATACGATCCTAAGCGGGCGCAACAGGAACACATGGACAGTCATATCAAATACCATATTGAATTTTTTCGTAACGGCTTGAACGCCATCATCAAATTGTGGCTGGCCGGTGGGTGTAAAGAGTCGCCAGGGGAAATGGCGGAGATATTGAAGAAAGAATACCGAGGAAGATAGGAAAAAGGAATGCAGAAGAAACTGCATTCCTTTTTTTGTAAAAAGATATTGACAAGCCCTTGAATTAGTGATAAAATGCTAAATTGATATTATACTGCCTATCATACGCATTTCGCTTATTGTGGATTATAGCACAGTATCGGGGAAAGGTCAAGTAGTAGGTGTGGTATATCAAATGCTTTTCACAAAAATGAAGGAGTGATTGCTTGTTATGCTGCAAAAAGTAGACCCGTCAGTACTGGGCGCTCACCTGGTTACGCTGGGCAACAACCAGCGGGTGAGTTTCGCTAAGATCAAGGAAGTTCAGGAGATGCCTTATCTTATCGAAGTACAGAAAAAGTCCTATGATCTCTTTGTGAAAGAGGGATTGCAGGAAGTGCTCAACGATGCTTCGGGCGTAGTGGATCACACGGGAAACCTTGTGCTCGACTATGTCAGTTTCACCATTGATGAAACTCCCAAGTACACCGTTGAAGAATGTAAAGAAAGAGATGCGACCTATTCGGCATCGATGCGTGTTAAGGTTCGCCTGACCAATCAGACGACCGGCGAGATTCAGGAGCAGGACATCTTTGCCGGCGATGTGCCGCTGCTGACCGAGACCGGTACCTTTGTAATCAACGGTGCCGAGCGTGTCGTGGTATCTCAGTTGGTCCGTTCGCCCGGCGTATATTTCGGTACGCAGTACGATAAGAGCGGTAAGAAGCTCTTTACCGGTACCGTTATGCCCAACCGTGGCTTATGGATCGAGTATGAAACCGACTCCAACGATATTGTTTATACCCGTGTAGACAAGAACCGCAAGATTCCCGTAACCGTATTGTTGCGTGTGCTGGGCTTGCATACCAATGAGCAGATTATTGATACCTTTGGTAATCTGCCTAAAATCATGGCGACTTTGGAGAAAGACAGCACCGACGATTATCAGTCGGCTCTGTTTGAACTCTACAAGAAGCTTCGTCCCGGTGAGCCGCCGACGGTGGACAGCGCCGAGACCTTTATCAACAACATGATCTTCAACGGCCGCAACTATGACCTGACCCGTGTTGGCCGTTACAAGTACAACAAGAAGCTGGCGCTGGGCGAGCGTCTGCCCGGCTTGACTCTGAGTCAGGACGTTATTGCGCCGCTGACCGGTGAGGTTCTCTTTGAGGCCGGCACGATTCTGACCAAAGAGCAGGCCATGACCATTCAGGATAATGGTGTGGACACCGTTTACGTGGATGTTGAGGGAACGGAGCTGAAGTTCTTTAGCAACAGCATGGTGGATGCTTCCAAGTTTATCACCTTTGATGCTGAGAAGACCGGCATCAATGAGATGGTGCGCTTCTCTGTGTTGCAGGAGATTATGGAATCCTGCGAGACTGAGGAGGAGATCGAGAAGCAGTTGATTGCCCGTCATGACGAGTTGATTCCTCTGTATCTGTTGCCCGAGGATATTTTTGCCTCTGTTAACTATATGCTGGGGCTGGACTTCAACATTGGTACCGATGATGACATTGACCATCTGGGGAACCGTCGTATCCGTAGCGTTGGCGAACTGTTGCAGAATCAGTTCCGCATCGGTTTTGCCCGTATGGAGAGAAGCATCCGTGAGCGCATGAACATTCAGGATTCCGAGATTGTGACTCCGTCGGCTCTGGTGAACACCAGACCGGTGATTGCCGCCATCCGTGAGTTCTTCGGATCTTCGCCGCTGTCCCAGTTTATGGATCAGACTAACCCTCTGACCGAACTGACTCACAAGCGCCGTCTGTCGGCCCTCGGCCCCGGCGGTTTGACCCGTGACCGTGCTTCTTTCGAAGTGCGTGACGTTCACTACTCGCACTATGGCCGTGTTTGCCCGATCGAGACTCCTGAAGGCCCGAACATCGGTCTGATTTCCTACCTGTCTTCCTTTGCCCGTATCAACGAGTACGGCTTCATTGAGGCGCCCTACCGCCGCATTGACAAGGAAACGGGTATTGTTACCGAAGAAGTGGAATACATGACGGCTGACCGTGAGGATAACTTCATCGTGGCTCAGGCCAATGAGCCGATTGGTGAAGACGGTCGCTTTGTCAATAAGAAGGTTGCCGCTCGTTACCGCAACGACATTCTCGAAGTGGAAGCCGAGAAGGCAGATTATGTAGATATTTCCCCGAAGATGCTGGTATCCATCGCTACGGCTATGATCCCGTTCCTTGAGAACGACGACGCCAACCGTGCTTTGATGGGTTCGAACATGCAGCGTCAGGCCGTGCCTCTGATTCGTACTGAGTCGCCGATCGTTGGTACCGGTATGGAGTACAAGGCGGCTGTGGACTCGGGTGTTTGCGTGGTGGCCCGCCGTGCTGGTGTCATCAACGATGTGTCGGCCAAAAAAATCGAGGTGCTGTGTGAAGACGGCACGATCGACAGTTATCCGCTGACCAAGTTTATGCGTTCCAACCAAGGCACCTGTATCAACCAGCGTCCGATCGTTAACATCGGTCAGCAGATTGTGAAGGGTGAGGTGTTGGCTGACGGTCCTTCGACCGACAACGGTGAGTTGGCTCTCGGTAAGAATGCGCTGATCGGCTTTATGACCTGGGAAGGTTATAACTACGAGGACGCCGTTTTGATTTCCGAGCGTTTGGTGAAGGAAGACGTATACACTTCCATTCATATTGAAGAATATGAGCAGGAAGCTCGTGAGACCAAGCTGGGCAGCGAAGAGATTACTCGTGAGATTCCCAACGTATCGGAAGATGCGCTTAAGGATCTGGATGAGAACGGTATTATCCGCATTGGTGCTGAGGTGCGTGCGGGTGATATTCTGGTTGGTAAGGTTACCCCGAAGGGTGAGACCGAGCTGACGGCTGAGGAGCGTTTGCTCCGTGCCATCTTTGGCGAGAAGGCCAGAGAGGTGCGTGACACCTCTTTGCGTGTACCTCACGGCGAATACGGTACGGTTGTTGACGTTAAGGTATTTACCAGCGAGAACAGTACCGAACTGTCGCCCGGAGTAAACAAGGTGATTCGTGTGTATATTGCGCAGAAGCGTAAGTTGTCGGTTGGTGACAAGATGGCCGGCCGTCACGGTAACAAGGGTGTTATTTCCCGTATTCTGCCGCAGGAAGATATGCCGTTCCTGGATGACGGTACGCCGCTGGATATCGTACTCAACCCGTTGGGCGTTCCTTCGCGTATGAACATCGGTCAGGTGCTGGAAGTGCACTTGGCGTATGCGGCTAAGGCGCTTGGCATTAAGATTGCTACGCCGGTATTTGACGGTGCTAACGAGCAGGATATCTTCAAGGCGCTGGATCTGGCCGGTTACAATTCCAACGGTAAGGTTAAGCTTCGTGATGGCCGTACCGGTGAATATTTCGATCAGGACGTTACGGTTGGTTACATGTATTACCTGAAGCTGTCGCACTTGGTTGATGATAAGATTCATGCCCGTTCGACCGGTCCGTACTCGCTGGTAACGCAGCAGCCTCTGGGTGGTAAAGCCCAGTTTGGCGGTCAGCGTTTCGGTGAGATGGAAGTTTGGGCTATGGAAGCCTACGGCGCTGCTTACACCTTGCAGGAGATTCTGACTGTGAAGTCGGATGACGTGGTGGGTCGTGTCAAGACCTATGAGGCGATTGTGAAGGGACAGAATATCCCGACACCGGGTATTCCCGAATCCTTCAAGGTATTGATTAAGGAATTGCAGTCGCTGGGCTTGGATGTTAAGGTCCTGTCCAAGGACAATGAAGAAATTGATCTGAGTCAGCCGATCGAGGACGAGGGTCATGGTATTGATCTGGATGTATCGGATAACTTTGCTGCACCCGATGTGGACGAGGCAGAGCTTGGCGCCAGCTTCATCTTCGACAATGAGGATGGGGATGCGGCCGCCGATGATATTTTCGGTGCCGATGCCATGGCGAATATGTTCGACGATTCCGACATGATGTAAGGGAGTGATTGGATGAGTACAGAATTTAATGAATTTGATTCCATCAAGATCGGTCTTGCTTCTCCCGATATGATCCGTTCGTGGTCGCACGGTGAGGTCAAGAAGCCGGAAACGATCAACTATAGAACCCTGAAGCCGGAGCGTGACGGTTTGTTCTGCGAGCGCATTTTTGGACCCACCAAGGACTGGGAGTGCCATTGCGGAAAGTACAAGAAGTTGCGTTACAACGGCAAGATCTGCGAACGCTGCGGCGTTGAGATCACCTTGGCCAAGGTGCGTCGTGAGCGCATGGGTCACATTGAGTTAGCCGCGCCCGTTTCGCACATCTGGTATTTTAAGGGAATTCCGTCCCGTTTAGGGCTGGTTCTCGATATTTCGCCCCGTGTACTGGAGCGTATCCTGTACTTTAGCGCTTATATCGTAACCTGGGTCAGCGAGGACATTACCGAGATCAGCAAGTGTCAGGTATTGACTGAGAAAGAGTATCAGGATCTCAAAGAGAAGTACGAGGATGATTTCCATGCCGGTATGGGTGCGGAGACCATCAAGGCGTTGCTCGAGGAGATCGATCTGGACGCTTTGTCGGCTGAACTGAAGGAAGAATTGGAAGGAGCTTCGGGACAGAAACGCACCAGACTGCTTAAGCGTTTGGACGTGGTTGAGGCTCTGCGCATTTCGGGTAACCGTCCCGAGTGGATGATTTTGACTGTTCTGCCTGTGATTCCGCCCGATATTCGTCCGATGGTTCAGCTGGACGGTGGCCGTTTTGCCACCAGTGACCTGAACGATCTGTATCGTCGTGTGATCAACCGTAACAACCGCTTGAAGCGTTTGTTGGAGTTGCATGCGCCGGAGATCATTGTTCGCAATGAGAAGCGTATGTTACAGGAAGCGGTTGACGCTTTGATTGACAACGGCCGTCGCGGCCGTGCTGTCAGCGGCCCCAACAACCGTCCGCTCAAGTCGTTGTCGGATATGCTTAAAGGTAAGCAGGGACGTTTCCGTCAGAACCTGCTGGGTAAGCGTGTTGACTATTCGGGCCGTTCGGTTATCGTTGTCGGCCCTGAACTGAAGATTTATCAGTGTGGTCTGCCTAAAGAGATGGCACTCGAACTGTTCAAGCCCTTCGTTATGAAGAAGCTTGTGGAGATGGATGTGTCCAAGAACATCAAGAACGCCAAGAAGATGGTGGAGCGTGCCAATGAG
>JAZQVM010000063.1:0-18813 GCA_045631845.1 Eubacteriales bacterium
CTTATTGATGATTATATTTATTATTTTAATCATCATCGCTTTTCTGTTAAATGCGGACGGAAAAGCCCTGTTCAATTTCGCACTGAACAGGGCTTTGGTTAAAAATCTTTTTTAGTGTCTACTTTTGATTGACACCTTCACTTATCGGCTCTCTTTTTTTACTACTTCACCTTGTTTTTTATAAATGGAATCGCTCTCCAATACCCCGCGGAACATGGACAGCGGATAGAGTTGGCAACGCTTGCCGATTACCGAACCGGGATTGAGCACGCTTCCGCACCCGACCTCGGTGTAATCGCCCACCAACGCCCCGATCTTACGCAAGCCCGTTTCCATGGGCGGCTGGGATTTAATCACAATGTTACTGCCGTCGCTCTTGAGGTTGGAGGTAATTGCCCCCGCCCCCAAATGGGCACGGATGCCCAAAATCGAATCGCCCACATAATTGTAATGGGGCGCTTGCGCCTTGTCAAACAAAATGCAGTTTTTCAGCTCAGTCGAGTTGCCCACCGTGGCACCCTTGCCCACAATGGCCGCCCCACGGATAAAGGCACAATGCCGAATCTCGGCACCGTGATCAATGATGCAAGGACCGGAAATGCTGGCCGTCGGCGCCACCTTGGCATCCTTGGCAATCCACACATCCTCGCCCACCTTGTCAAACTCATCGGCCGACAGGGTAGCGCCCAGTTCCAGAATAAACCCCTTGATGGAGGCCAACGCCTCCCACGGGTACTCGGTCTTCGCCAAAATCGGCGCCGCAATCGTGCCGCTCAAATCAAACAGTTCTCTGGTTTTCATACCGCATACCCCTTCTGCTTGATGACCGCCACGATCGAATCAACCGCCGCCGCACACTGCTCATCGGTCGGCGCTTCGGCCATAACACGGATCACCGGCTCGGTGCCGCTCTCGCGTACCAGCACACGCCCGTCAGAGCCCAAGGTCGCCTCGGCCGCCGCCACCGCCGCCTGCACATCGGCATCGGCACGGGTGGTTGCCTTATCGGTAACCCGCACATTGGTCAACTTCTGGGGATACACCGTCACCGGTGCGGCCAGTTCGCCCAGCGATTTATGGGTATCCATCACCACATCCATCAGCTTAATGGCCGTCAGCAGACCGTCGCCCGTGGTGGCATACTTGCTCAGAATGATGTGACCGCTCTGCTCGCCGCCCACACCAAAGCCTTTCTCTTTCATGCAGGCATACACATACTTGTCGCCCACCGCCGTCTTTTCATAGGCGATATTCGCCGCATCCAAGGCTTTATACAGCCCGAAATTGGACATAATGGTAGTAACCACCGTATTGCCGGGCAACTTATCCCGCATCTTCATGTTCACACCGAAGATATACAGGATTAGGTCGCCGTCAATCAAACGACCCGTCTTGTCCACAGCCAAGCAACGGTCGGCATCGCCGTCAAAAGCAAAACCGATATCCAAACCCTGCTCCACCACCATGGCCTGCAAGCCCTCGATATGGGTCGAGCCCACGCCGTTGTTAATGTTCAGACCATCGGGCGCATCGCCCATCACATAGGTCTTGGCACCCAGTGCATCAAAAACACTCTTGGCAATCTGCCAGGTGCTGCCGTTGGCACAGTCCAGCCCCACCTTCATGCCCTTAAAGGAGTTGCGGGCCAAGGAGATGAGATAGCCCACGTAGCGGTTACGCCCCGCCGAATAGTCCACCGTGCGCCCAATAGCGTCACGCTCAGCGTAGGGAATTTCAGGAATCAGCCCGTCAATGTACTTTTCCACCTCATCAATGACTTCCTGCTCCATCTTCTCGCCTGCGCCATTGATCAGTTTAATGCCGTTATCATAGTACGGATTATGGGAAGCCGAGATCATGATACCGCAATCAAAATCCTCGGTCGCCACCACATAGGAAACGCTGGGGGTGGTGGTTACATGAAGCAAATACACATCCGCACCCGAAGCCACCAAACCGGCCGACAGCGCATCTTCGAGCATGTAACTGCTGCGGCGGGTATCCTTGCCAATGGCCACCTTGCACTTATGGTCACGCCCGTAGTACCAACCCAGGAAACGCCCCACCTGATAGGCGTGCATGGCCGTCAGGTCCTTGTTGGCCTCACCGCGAAAACCGTCGGTTCCAAAATATTTTCCCATATATTTCGATTCTCCTTAAAAAGTGATAAAAAACAATTTTACTTTTATATCATACCACTCGAATTTATCCATGTCAACGCCCCCGATTGACAAAATGAAAAAAAAAGACTATGATATAGATACTGCAAGACACCCTCACAAAGGAGGACATTTCTATGAAACAGTTTACCCGCCTGAGTTCTATTATACTCAAATCTACTATTTTGTTGCTCATCCTGCTGGGCACCGTCTTCACCTTCGTCTTTCACGATTACCAAGGCGAAGTCTTTTGTTACTACACCGCCCAATGCAACATGATCGCCCTGCTGGTCATGGCCGTATTGCTGGTCTTCGATTGCTTTGGCGGCATCCGCAAGGAACGCTACTATTATATGACCAAGTTCTTTCTCACCATGTGTTCCCTGCTCTCCCTTTTGGTCTATACCGGCCTGTTCACCCCCACCGAGCAACTCAAACTGGGCGGCGGCTGGTACGGCGTGCTCACCCATGCCGTTGTGCCTGTATTGTTGCTGGCCGATTATCTGATCTTCGACCGCAAGGGTCACATCCCGTGGTATACCCCCATCCTGTGCGGACTGGGTCCCATCGCCCATGTGGTCTTCGTCGTCCTGCGCGCCCTTACCGGCGAGGGCTATCATGTGCAGGACAGCCCCACCATCGTCAACGCTCCCTATGCCTTCCTGCGCGGCGATACCGTATCAGTCATCGTTTCCTGCCTTGGCATTCTGGTCGGCTTTATCCTCTTTTGCTATCTGATCTATTTGCTCGACCTCGGCTACGCCGCCCTGCGCGACAAAATGGAAAATAAATTCAAAGAAACCGAAGACAATTCTTAACTCTTAATTAAAAAGATGAGGCATCATGCCTCATCTTTTTTCCTCTTTGCGTCCTACTAAATAATCCACCGAAACATCAAACAACTCGGCAATCCGAACCAAAATCTCCAATTTCGGCTCCCGAGTCATCAATTCATAATTTTGATATGCCTTCTCGGTAATGTCACAATAAATGGCCACCTGCCCCTGTGTCATTCCCTTTTCCTTACGACACGCCTTTAACCGCTGCGCCAAAATCTCTTTCATATCTTGTCACCTACATTTGTTCTTGACAAACTCAGTATAGAGATTTACAATATGAAATATACTAACAATTGTTCGTGTTTGGAGGTTTTTATGGCAGAGTTTTGTTTGGATTGTTGGAATAAATTAAATGGAACTCATGACAGCAAGAGAAAATATGTCATTTCAAAAGATCTGGATTTGTGCGAGGGGTGCGGCGAATATAAGCATGTTATTGTTCGCATGAAGCGATATTATTGTATGCGAACGCTGGATGTTTTACTGATCCCTGTTAAGCTGATTTTTCTTCCGCTGATTATCATTCATGAAATTATCCACCGTTTGACTCCCGGCAGATAAATTCAAAGAAACCGAAGACGAAGTCTGAGGCTTCCCCCTCATGATTTCATGGTAAATAAAACCCAAAAAAGTCAATGGATTTTCATTTTTTGCTTGCATTTTTTGGTGAGTACGATATACTATCCTTAAAGTGAGGTATACTTCTATGGAATCAGTAGAACGTTTATCACCAAAACAAGGATATCGTGACATTTTACGCCTGATGCTCCCCTGCCTGGTCGAGCTGTTCTTGGGGCAGTTGGTGTCTATGGTGGATATGATCATGGTCGGAGGACTCGGCACGCAGGCCATCAATGCGGTCGGCATCTGCAGCAATCCCACCATGCTCTTAATGATGATTTTTACCGCCCTCAACGTCGGCACGACAGCGCTCATCTCCCGCGCCAAGGGCGAGGGCAATATTTATAAGGCCAATCAGGTGGCACGGCTGGCTCTGATTATTAACATTCTGGCCGGCCTGCTCATGCTGGGGCTTGGTCTGATCTTTAACAAGGTCCTGATCGCCATGATGGGCTCGCCCGATGCCCAAACGGCAACCCTGTCGGCGCAGTATCTGCGTATGCGCATCTACGGCATGCCCTTTATCGCCATCGGCACCGCCAACAACGCCATCCTGCGCGGTATGGGCAACGCCCGCACCCCCATGATCTATAATCTGGCCGCCAACGGCATAAACGTCCTCTTTAACTGGCTGCTCATCAACGGCGTATGGTTCTTCCCCGAGATGGGCGTGGTCGGCGCCGCCTTGGCCACCACCATTTCCAACGTGGCCGCCGCCGTCATATCCTGCGCCCTGCTCCTGCACGGCCATAGCGATATCCACATCCGCTTGAAAGAAAAGTACGGGTTGGATAAGGGCATGTTGTCCAACCTGTTCCGCATCGGCGCACCGTCGATGGCCGAACAGATCATCTTCCGTATCGGGCTGATTATCTGCGGTCGCCTGACCATTTCCTTGGGCGCAATCGATTATGCCGCCCACCAGTTGTGTTGGAATATTCTCAATATCGTTTTGCTCTGCGGCTCGGCTATGCAAATGGCCATCTCGCCCCTGACCGGACAATGCTTAGGACGGCAATCGGCTAAATCTGCTGAAGAATATGCCAAATACGGCGTCCACCTGCTGCTGCTCACCATGACTTTTTGTGGCCTGCTCTGCATCTTCTTGGCCCGTCCCCTGCTCATGCTCTATTCGCCCGAGGCCGATGTATTATCCGCCGCCCTCCCTGTCATGCGCCTGTTCGGCATCTATCTGCCCACCATGGCCTTCCAGTACGTCCACGGCGGCGTGCTTTCGGGCGCAGGCGACACCAAGTACCACGCCGTATTCTTCTTTTTCTCCTCCATCGTCGTGCGCATCCCCTTAACGCTACTCTTTAAAGATGTATGGCATTGGGGTCTGCTGGGCGTCAACCTCGCCGTCATGATCGACACCCTGCTGCGCTGGGTTCTCTTCTCCGGCCGCTACCGTATGGGCAAATGGAAAACCGTCAAACTCAAATAAAAGAGAGCCGAAAGGCTCTCTTTTTTCATACTTCTCTTTTTCGTACCGCCAGCAAGCCCAGCGTCAGGAACAAGACCGCATACACGCCGCTGACAATGGCGATGCGGGTCAAATCGTCCGCGGCCGTAGCATCGGTCACCGCCATGCCGCCCTCAATCCAGTAATCCATAAAGGTAAACGACTTGTTCTCGATGAACAGATCCAACATGGTAAACAGCAACGTGGGCACCATCTGAATCACAATGCCCACCGCCAGCGTACCGCCGATGTTTTTGAGCAGGCAGGCCACCAAGAAAAATAAGGTGGTATAGGCCACGATCGAAACGGCCTGCACCCCGAATGCACCAAATACCGCTCCGCTCCATGTCCCCTCAAAGCCCCACAGCGCACCGCCGAGCAAAAATCCGACCAGCCAACAAATGACCGCCATGCCAAAAGCACCAAACAGACAAGTCACATACTTGGCCCCGAAAATCTGCATGCGGGAATAACCCCGCCCAATAATATTTTTCAGCGTCCCGTCCGAGTGATCGGCGCAAACGTAAAGGGCTACCATCACCGCCAGTATCGTGCCGAAACTGGCATTGGTCAAGGCCCCCGTCATGCCGTATAGGCTTGACAGTTCGGGGATCAAGCCCATCACGATGGCTTCTTCCTCCGGCATCATCAGCCCCTCGACCGAGTAGATCAGATCATAAGTCCACAAATTGAGCATCAGCAAGGCCAGCGCCACCCCGATCAGGATGTAGATGCCCTTTTGCCTCAGAAATTTCCGCATTTCAAACCCGACAAACCCCATCATTGCTCATCACCGATCCTTTCCACAAAGTACTGCTCCAAGCCGTCCGAGCGCATCGTCAATCCGCTCACGGCCACGCCGCCCTCCACCAGTTTTCGGTTGAGCAAAGCCGGCTGTTCAAAGCCCGACAGCAGGGTAACGGTATCGCCCTCCACCCTCGCATCGGTAAGGCCCAGAATGTTGAGCGCCTTTTGCGGATCGTCTACCGTGATGCAAAGGCGATGGCGGGTACGCTCAAACAGATCGGCCGCCGAAACCTCGTCCACCAGCTGCCCACGATTGAGAATCCCGTACCTCGTCGCAATTTTCGAGAGTTCATCCAGCAAATGGGAAGAAATGAGAAAGGTTACTCCTTTTTCCCGATTGTATTCCAATATCAGGTCTCGCACGTCACGAATCCCCGCCGGATCGAGGCCGTTGACCGGCTCATCCAAAATGATCAGCTCGGGCTGACCCAGCAACGCAATCGCCAACCCTAACCGCTGTTTCATGCCCAAAGAAAAGCTCCCCGCTTTCTTTTTGCCCACATCGGAAAGCCCTACACGCTCCAGCAACTCGTCAGCCTGCCGAGAATCCGCCCCCACCAGCCTACCAAAGGCCAGCAGGTTCTCTCTGGCCGAAAGACCGCGGTAAAAGGCAGGCGCTTCAATGAGCGAACCGATGCGCTTACCCGCCGTGGCAAAGGGCTCGCCGCCAAACAACTCCACCCGTCCCGCCGTGGGAAAGGCCAGATTGAGGGCCACACGCATCAAGGTCGTCTTGCCCGCACCGTTGCCGCCGATAAATCCGTAAATATCGCCCCGCCGCACCGACAGGTTCACCTTGTCCAGCGCCGTCTTGCGCCCGAATTTTTTCGTCAATTCAAAGGTCTGTAATATGGTTTCCATACCAATCCCTCCTTTTCCTCTATTGTACCATTTCCTCTATCCTTTATCAACATCTATTGCTCATTCATCATTCATCATTTCGCATTTCCCAATCTCTCTGCTTTGCGCTTAACATGATGAATGATACACAAAAAAATGAGGCATCATGCCTCATCTTCTTCAATCTTGCCGTTTTGGGCTTCAAAATCCCGAACACACGCCCGAATTAAACACAGGATTTGTCCGTTGATCGAACGATCCTCATATTTGGCAATGTATTTGAGCTTCGCATGCAGTTGCGGATCAATCTCAATTCCCAAGTGCTTATTTTCTTTATTTCTCATATTATCACCCAAAATCTTATTTTGAGTATATTTTAAGATTATTTCACCTGTTTATGTTGCAAGTATACTTGTTTTGAGTATACTATATTTATAGGTGGTGATAATATGGTATGTACTTTTTTTGGGCATCGTGATACCTACATGGATCTTTCACAGGAGTTAACTGCCGTATTGCAAGATCTCATAGAGCATAAGCAGGTCGATCGTTTTTATGTAGGCAATCATGGTTTCTTTGATCAGCAGGCAATCGAAACGCTTCGGTCCTTACAAAATCATTACACCCATATCTCCTACGCCGTAGTTTTGGCCTATCTTCCTACAAGCGATCGAACAGATCCAACGGTCTACCCCGAGGGACTGGAATCGGTTCCCCGTCGGTTTACCATTGATCGGCGCAACCGATGGATGATTGAACAGGCCGATTATGTAGTCACTCATGTACGGCACAGTTTTGGGGGTGCCACCAAATTTATGGAACTGGCTAAGCGAAAAGGCAAAATTGTCATCAACATCCCTCTGTCCGACGCATGACTGCCGGACAGGGAAATGCGGAGTGATAAATGAGGTTTTTCCTCCAAACCTCTTCACTCTTACCTATTACCTAAAAAAAGAGAGCCTTTCGGCTCTCTTTTTTGCTTATCTGATTTTCGCCAAGATGGCCGACACACCGGCCGCCTTTTCCACCTGACCATCCTTGATGATGACCAGCGTAGGCGCCTGACGAATGCCGTACTTGTCGCTCAGTTCGGCGTTCTCCTCGGCATCCACAACCGTATAGGCAATACCCGCACGGTCGAGATTAGCCTTGGCCACAGGGCAGTTGGGGCAGGTCTTGGTGGTGAACAGGTAATACCCGTCCGCCTCACCGCAAGCACAAGGCTCTTCGACCTTCTCCTCTACCTGAGGATGCTTCACGGGGTCGAGCTTGGAGTTGGCTACGTCGTAGAGTTTGCGCTGCTTATACTCCTCGGTCTTGCCGTCGTTCCAGTTCTGCACCGGACGGTAGTAGCCGGTAATACGGGAGTAAACCTCGGCGTTGTTGCCGCACTCGGGGCAGGTGAAGTGCTCACCCGCTAAGTAGCCATGATCCTTACAAACCGAATAGGTCGGGGACATGGTGTAGTAAGGCAGTTTGTAGTTCTCGGCAATCTTGCGAACCAAATTGGCCGCCGATTTCCAAGAGGGCAGTTTCTCACCCAAGAAGGCGTGGAAAACGGTACCCGAAGTATAAAGGGTCTGCAACTCGTCCTGAATATCGAGCGCCGAGAAGATGTCCTCGGTGTAGCCGACAGGCAGGTGAGAGGAGTTGGTGTAATAAGGGGTCTCGCCGGGCGCGGTGATGATGTCCGGATAACGGGCAATGTCATGCTTGGCCAAACGATAGGTGGTCGACTCGGCAGGCGTGGCTTCCAGGTTATACAGGTCGCCATACTTCTCCTGATAATCGCTCAAACGCTCACGCATGTGGTTGAGCACCGCCTTGGTGAACTCCTGCGCGCTCTCATGAGTCAGATCCTTCTGAATCCACTTGGCATTGAGGCAGGCCTCGTTCATGCCGATCAGACCGATGGTGGAGAAGTGGTTGTTAAAGGTGCCCAAGTAACGCTTGGTGTAGGGATACAAGCCCTCGTCGAGCAGACGGGTGATGATCTCACGCTTCACCTTGAGGGAGCGTGCCGCAATATCCATCATGCGGTCAAGCTGACGGTAGAAGTCTTCCTCATTCTCGGCCAGATAGGCAATGCGGGGAATGTTGATGGTGACAACACCAACCGAACCGGTGCTCTCGCCGCTTCCGAAGAAGCCGCCCGACTTCTTGCGCAGTTCACGCAGGTCGAGACGCAGACGGCAGCACATCGAACGCACATCCGAAGGCTCCATGTCGGAATTGATGTAGTTGGAGAAATAAGGCGTGCCGTACTTGGCCGTCATTTCAAACAACAGCTTGTTGTTCTCGGTCTCGCTCCAGTCAAAGTCACGGGTGATGGAGTAGGTGGGGATGGGGTACTGGAAGCCACGGCCGTGGGCGTCACCCTCGATCATGGTCTCGATGAAGGCACGGTTGATCATGTCCATCTCGGCCTTGCAATCCTTGTACTTGAAGTCCATCTCCTTGCCGCCTACGATGGCCGGCATCTCGGCCAGGTCAGCCGGCACCGTCCAGTCGAGCGTGATGTTGGTAAAGGGCGCCTGCGTACCCCAACGGGAGGGGGTGTTTACGCCGTAGATAAAGGACTGGATGCAGTTCTTAACCTCATGATAGGTCAGCTTATCGGCCTTAACAAAGGGAGCCAGATAGGTATCGAAGGAGGAGAAGGCCTGTGCGCCCGCCCACTCGTTCTGCATGATACCGAGGAAGTTAACCATCTGATTGCAAAGAGATACCAGATGCTTGGCAGGCGCCGAGGTGATCTTACCGGGGACACCGCCCAAGCCTTCCACGATCAGCTGCTTGAGACTCCAGCCGGCGCAATAACCGGTCAGCATCGACAGGTCGTGAATATGAATGTCGCCGTTGCGGTGGGCATTGGCGATCTCACTGTCATAAATCTCGCTCAGCCAGTAGTTGGCGGTAACGGCGCCCGAGTTGGAGAGGATCAAGCCGCCAACCGAATAGGTAACGGTGGAATTTTCCTTCACACGCCAGTCGGTAACCTTCACATAACTGTCAACCACCTGCTTGTAGTCGAGAATGGTGGACTTCATGTTGCGGATCTTTTCTCTCTGCTTACGGTAGAGAATGTAGCACTTGGCCACATCGGCATAGCCGGCGGCGATAAGCACCGACTCAACCGAGTCCTGAATGGCCTCAACGGTGACCACACCGTCTACAATCTTGGGCTCATAATCGGCCGTAACCTTCAGAGCCAGCAGGTCAATGATATCCTGCGTGTACTGCTTGCCTTGCGCCTCAAAGGCCTTGCCAATGGCGGCGCTGATTTTGGAAATGTTGAAATCGACCACTTGGCCGTCGCGTTTGGTAACCTGATACATCGTTACACTCCTCGTATTCCTATATTTTTTACATAGGGCTTTGCCGCCGCGGCAAACCGTTGCATCTCCTGTGCGGAGAATGCCGACAATCCCGATCCGCCCTGATCACCGGGATCGACATATTGTTGAAGGAAATACTGTCCGGCACCCTCGATGAGCCTTGCCGCCTGGGCAATATCCGACTCCTCGTGAATCCCCCGAACCACGGTGGTGCGAAACTCGTAATCGACCCCGCCTCCCATCAAAAGCGCAATGCTCTCTCTGACCGGCTGCATATCCACCGCGTCCAGCCCGCAGGCTTTCGCATACCCATCGGGCGACGATTTAATATCCATCGCCACATAATCGACCAAGCCTTGCTCGATAAGAGCCGCCAGCCGATCGGGTAAAAAGCCGTTGGTGTCCAGCTTTACGAGATACCCCATCTCCCGCACACGCGAAAGAAAATCTGAAAGACCTGCCTGCAACAACGGTTCGCCGCCGGTGACACACACACCCTCCAGCAACCCCTGCCGCTTGGCTAAAAATTTGAAGAACTCCGCCTCATCCAATGCAGGCCCCGCATCACCGAAGGCCAGCGCCGCATTGTGGCAGAAGGGACAGCGCAACTGACATCCCGCCGTGAACACCGTGCAGGCCGTTCGCCCCGGAAAATCCAACAGCGTCAGCTTCTGTAACCCATGAATCTTCATCATTTCCGCCTTTCATATCGGTATTTCGCATCTTTTCCCAAAATACAAGATGTTGACATGATTATACCAAATCCGCAACATATCTGTCAATATCTTGTGCCAATATTTTAACATAAAATTTCAACACCAAACCCACACCCTCTTTTGTGCAACCTCACCAAAAGGGCAGGAAAGGTTATCCCTTTCCTGCCCCTGTCTTTCTTATTATATTATGAAGTCCTGCCGCCAGCAACAGTGACAAAGCCGTCACCATCACACAAAGCAACGCCCCCTCCGCACACTTCCGCAACAACAACAGAACCCACCCGTGTACCAGATACAGCTCATACCCCATCCTTCCCACAAACGCTAAGATCGAATACGCCCGCCGTCCCTCTTGGCTCGGCCGACACCATGCGCCCCATGCCAATCCCAGCGCAAAGGCAGGACCGGAGGCATACCAATACGATCCCCAGCCAATCCATTGACAAACGGGAATCCACGCCAACGTGACAGCCGCCATTACGCCCACGATCCAACACGGGCGCCGCAACCATTTGGCTGTCACAAAAAATAGGACATACAAAGCCGCCAAGAAAAAGACGTACCAGCCGTTACTGACGATCGGGTCGCCGTACCGAATCCGATCGCACAGATCGGCCCAGCCAAAGCCGTGCCCGTGTGTGAGCGGCCACGACAGGAAACTGCACACCGCCACAACGCTATACGGAATCCATAGTTTTTTCATTTGCCGCCCCAAAAACCCGCACAAATACCCCTCTCTCTCCTGATACTGTCGCATAAGCCCCAGTCCCGATAAGAACAAAAAAGCCGCCACCGCCGGCTTGCCGCACTCCCGCAGGATAGCCCCGATGCCGCCCATCGGCACAAACAAACTGATATGATGCGCCATCACCAATAACGCCAACAACCCCCGCACCGCCACTCTATACATAAAAACACCCCCTGACCGTATCTTACTCTCCACAGCCAAGGGGTGTTTTTCTCTTTTCTTATCTTTTCCTTACGGTTTTCTTAAGGTAACGGTGATTTCGGTCATGCCTTCCACACAGGAGGCCGCAATTTGCCCCTTATGCTCCTCTACAATCTGTCGGGCAATGGTTAGCCCTAATCCCGCACCGCCCGATCGGGATTGGCGGGCGGCATCCAGCCGCACGTGTTTATCGAACATGGTTGACAACTGTTCGGGCGGGATCGGGTCGCCGCTGCTCTGCACCCGCACCGTGCAACCCTCGGTCGAATCGGCCGCATATAAAACAATCTCACTGCCTTCATGCCCATAGTTTACCGCATTTTTCAGCAAATTGGCAAACACCCGCATAAGCAACACCCCGTCCCCACGTGTTTTTAGGTCAGAGGCAATCACGGTACGCAAGGTCATGCGGCGCTCCTCCATCATCGGGTAAAACTCATCGGTCAACTGATAGAGCAGGACGGTCAAATTCACCTCAGCCATGGCCGCCTTATCCCCCGTCCGTCTTTGGGTCAATTCAAAAAACTCATTGAGCAACTCGTCCAGCCGCCGAGCCTTGGTCAAGGCAATTCCGATATACTCCTGCTGTTTTGTCTTATCCTTTTCCTCTTTCAATAAGGACAAATAGCCGGTCACCGAAGTCAGGGGCGTTTTCAGATCGTGCGCCAAAAACGATAGACTATCTGCCTCTCTCTGCGCCTGCGCCCATACCTGCTCGGTCTGTTTTCTCATGCACCAAACAGCATAACACACCGTTGCCGCCACATAGACGAAAACGATTAAAAATCGATTGATACCCGGCACGTGCCAGATCTGCGCCCATAGATTCTGCGCCCATGCGCCAATGTGATACCATAATCGGTTGTGCCGCCACAGGATCTCCAGCACCGCCTGCGGCAACCAAAAGGCCGCCGTCCCGATGCCCCACCACAGCAAGAAACGCTTAACCGTCGGTTCTTTCAATTTTATACCCCACTCCCCATACCGTTTGAATGTATTGCACCGTCGGTGCCGCCACCGTCAATTTTTCCCGCAACCGACGAATATGCACCATGACGGTATTGTTGCTTTCAAAATATCTTTCTCCCCACACCAAACGGAAGATATCTTCGGCCGACACCACCTGCCCTGCCTTTTCGCATAACAACCATAAGATCGAAAACTCGGTCGGCGTTAACGCCACCGGCTTATCCATGACCGTGCAGATATGCTCCGCCCGATCGATGCACAAGCCCGCCACCGTCAGCCGATCTTCGCTGGGCGCCGCTCCGTAGGTGGTGTACCGACGAAGTTGCGCCTTGACCCGTGCCGCCAACACCGGCGGCCAAAAGGGCTTGGTAATGTAATCATCGGCACCCACCGAAAGACCGGCGATCTTGTCGCCATCCGATTGTCGTGCGGTTAAAAATAATATAGGAAAGGTGTGCTTCTCCCGCAAGCGAGCACACAAGGTAAATCCGTCCATTTTCGGCATCATGACATCCAAAATCGCCAACGCCGGCGGTCGTTTCATCATATCCGCCAGCGCCGCTTGCGCCCCGTAATACACATCCACCTCATATCCTTCTTCCCGCAGTACCGTTGCCACCAAATCGGCAATCTCCCTTTCATCGTCTACCACTACGATTCGCATATTTTCACCCCTTTTCTCCAGTATAACATATCTCCATCCCGAAATCCTTACTTTTTTCTTACGCCCGATTTTTTATTGCCAAACCGCCTATTTTGTGGTATGCTAAGAAAAAACACAAGGAGATGATTCTATGGCAAGAGGTAACGGCGGCCTGACCTCCCCCTCGGTACGCACCCTCATTCTGTCCCTGCTCATCGTCGTGCTGGGCATCGTCGGCCGATTTATCGATATTCCCTTTATCACCGAATATAGTTTTTGGCTTCCTGTCGCCGGCTTCAGCCTGCTGATGCTGGGCACCCTGTTTCGGGGTCTGTAAAATTTTCTTAACTTTTTGTTTACAAATTTGACAAAGTATGGTATACTACGGGTAGCGATTTAGAACTTTTTCATCATTCTTTTCATTCCTTTGACGAAGGTGCCCGCAGTTTTGGGCATCTTTGTTGTTTTTCGGAGGAAAATCATGACCTATACTTATAAAACTCGGGGCACCTGCTCCACCGCCATCACCCTCGATCTGGAGGGCGACATTGTCCGTAACGTCAAATTCATGGGCGGCTGCAACGGCAACCTCAAAGCCATCGGCAAACTGGTCGAAGGCATGACCGTCGATCAGATCGAACAAACCCTCTCGGGCAACACCTGCGGCCCTCGCCCCACCTCCTGCGCCGACCAGCTGGCCAAAGCCGTCCGCGAAGCCTACAACAATCAATAATATGAAATCGCACACAATCGTGTGCGATTTTTTGTATGTTTCTCCATTTCCTTTCATATAATAAAAGAAAAGCGGAGTGGAAATCCACTCCGCTTTTAAATTTTATCATCTATGTCAGCAAGCAATTCCTCTATGGGCGTTTCTAATGCCCTCGAGAAAATAACTAAATCTATGTCTGTTACAAATCTCTCACCATTTTCTACCCGTCTAATAAAATAATGGTCAACATCAAAGCCAAGCAACTGCATCTTGGTTGCTAATTTGCGTTGAGATAACCCTTTCCTTTTTCTAATTTCCGCAATTTTTTTACCTGTCAGATTGTTTGTGCCATCAGCAGCTTTGATCTTAAACATAAAAATTCACCTTTTTTGTTGAATAGTATTTACTTTTATCTTATTCTATGCTATAATGGCACCAATATTGGTGAATACTATTCAACAGAAGTGCGTTTGCCGATATTGCAATTTACTTTTCAAAAAGGAGAACAAGCTATGGGTTTCTTAGACAAAATGAATAACAATAAGAAAACTCCCCGCCCGAAGGGATCGTCCTTACCGCAGTTGGTGCAGATTATCATATTTGCCATTGTCCAAATTTTGATGCTTTGCTTCTGGGATATGAAAGTGATGATTTTGATTATAGTCCCTATAGTATCTCATGTTTGGATTGGGCAAACGAGAATCTTGTTCAGAAAGCCCCAAAAGGAAGAGCGTCCATCAAAAACATACATTCCGGAAAAAATATGGCAAATCATTGTATTGGCCATCTTAGTTGTTGAAGGGATAATTGCAGCGATTGAGACACTCATAACAAGACAACCCGGCTTTTTTATTGAGCTTGTATTGTATCCCATTGTCATCTTGATTGCCTATGCTATTCTAACAGGGCAAACTCATCTTAAATATAAAAAGGGTGAACGGCCAAAGAGAAGCAACTGGAAAGAAGGTAAGGAGTATGTTGTCTCGGCAAATTTGTATCGCGACAAATATGGGAATTATTACGACTTAAACGGCATTCCCACCTTACCCCCAAATAAGCATTAGTAATTCATAAAGCAATTTGCGCACAAATCTCCTTGCTTTACATTGGTAAAGCAAGGAGATTTTTATATGCATGAAAGCAACAGATATTGTGAGAGAAATAGACAATTTGAGTCGTGTGGTTATACTGAAAGAAATCAGAAGAACAATGAGGATAAGAGAAGACTCCCCTTTACATACCAACATCGCACACAATCGTGTGCGATTTTTTTGTATGTTTTTCTGTTTCCTTTCATATAATAAAAGAAAAGAAAGGAACTGCGCCATGAAAACACCGCCGCCCCTCCAAGAAAAAGAGCAAAAATCCAAAGAACATTCCCGCTTCACTCCCCTCGACCAAAAAAATTTCCCCATACCCTCTTGACTTTTCCTGACCATTGTGTATACTATAATCAGAATAGTCAAATATAGTCAAAGTCAAAAGGAGTAAAACCAATGGGATTAACCGATAATATTGCCGCCTTTTTAATGGAGTTGTTAGACGAGAGCACGGGCGAGCTGGAAGTCCAGCGGCAGGAACTGGCGCAGCGCTTCGGCGTGGTGCCCAGCCAGATCAACTACGTGCTCTCCTCCCGTTTTCGTCCCGAACAGGGCTACCGCATCGAGAGCCGTCGGGGCGGCGGCGGGTATATCCGCATCTATCGCGTGCAGGACAACGACGCGGGGCGCATCATGCACTTGGTCAACGCCATCGGCGAGAGTTTAGATGCCGAAACGGCCAGCCAGCACCTCAAAAACCTGCTGGCCTACGACATTCTCACTGCCGAACAGTGCCGCCTGATTGCCGCCGCCCTCTCCGAACGGGCGCTGGCGCCTTTGGCTCGGGCCGACCGCAATATCATCCGTGCCCGCCTCTTCAAAAACATGCTGGTTTCTACCATTTCCTAAAAAGGAGGAATAATTCCTATGTTGTGTCAAAACTGTCATCAACGCACGGCCAACACCTTTATCTCCCGCACCGTCGGGGGACACACTACCGAACTGCACCTGTGCGCCCAGTGCGCCAAGGAGTTGGCCTTTGATAAGGTGTCCCTCTTGGGGTTTGACCTGCCCAAAGCACGCCCCACCCGCCGTGCCTGCCCCACCTGCGGGGCGACGATGGACACCATCTCGGCCACGGGCATGCTGGGCTGTCCGAGTTGCTACACCTTCTTTGAAAAGGAACTGACCCCCGCCATCACCCGCTCCCACGGCACCGCCACCCACACCGACTATCAGCCAAAACCGCCCCAAAAAAGCGAACGGGAACAGCTGGAAGAAGAAATGCGTGCGGCGATTGCCAAGGAAGATTTTGAACAGGCGGCCGCCCTGCGTGACCGCATCAAAGCCCTGAAAAAGGAGGAAGAACAATGAGTGCCGACCGCTATGCCGTATCCTCCCGGGTGCGCTTTGCCCGCAACCTCAACTATCCTTTCCCCGACCGCCTGACGGAAACGGGCGATATCAAGACGAGAAAAGCCATCTGTGAGCAGGTCAAAGAAGCCTTTTTCAGCATAAGCGAGGACTTTTCGGGGCAATATGATTATATCGATATGGACACCCTCCCCCGCGAAAAGGCGCTGGAACTGACCGAGCGTCACCTCATCTCTCCCGCCTTTGCCGGCGGCGAGACGGGACGAGGGCTGATCGTCAGCAAAAGCCGCGACCTGTCTATTATGATTAATGAAGAAGACCACCTGCGCATCCAAGCCTTTGCCGACGGCTATGCCCTTGAGGAAGCCTACCGTAAGGCCAAGGAAATTGACCGCTTGTTGGCCGCCCGCCTCGACTTTGCTTATAGCGAGAAGCTGGGCTACCTCACCGCCTGCCATACCAACCTCGGCACCGGCATGCGCGCCTCCTGTATGCTCCACCTGCCCGTCATCACCTCGACCGGCGCCCTGCGCGATTTGATTAGTGAGACGGGTCGATTGGGCGTCACCATGCGCGGCAACTTCGGCGAGGGCAGCGGCTCCTCGGCCGAACTGTATCAGCTGAGTAATATGTTCACCCTCGGCGTCACCGAAACCGAGATTGTAGACCGCATCAGCCGCATCTTGGAATCGGTCTGCGCTCAGGAAAAGAAACTGGCCGATGCGTGGTATAAAGCCGATGCGCTGGCCATTGACGACCGCATCTTCCGTGCCGAGGGTACGGCACGCTACGCCAGAAGCATGAGCAGTAAGGAGCTGGAAAAACTCTACTCCCTCATGCGCCTTGGCGCCGAACTGGGTGTCAACACCCACACCCCCGCCAAACTCGACTCCCTCTATAAAAGCCTGCGCCCCGCCGTGCTGGCCGCCATTCCCGAAGGCCGCACCCCCGAGGGCCGTGACAAACTGCGCGCCGACATCCTGCGCCAATCTTTAGAATAAGGAAGTGATCGCATGATCTTTGACCGCTTTACCAAACGGGCGGCAAACGCCCTCAACCTCGCCCTGCGCTCGGCCGCCGAGCTGGGTCACAGCTACTTAGGCACCGAACACCTGCTGCTGGGTCTGTGCCGCGAACAGGACTCCTTCGCCGGCAAAACCTTAGCCGAGAAGGGTCTGACCATGGAAAACATCGTTAAAAAAATTGCCGACCACATCGGCATCGGCTCTCCCTCCCACCTCTCGGCGGGCGACATGACCCCTCGCGTCAAAAAGGTGCTCGAGGGTGCCTATTATGAAGCCCGTGCCCTCAACAACAGCTACGTCGGCACCGAGCATTTATTGCTCTCCCTTCTCAAAGAAACCGACTCGATGGCGGGACGTATTTTAGAAGAATCGGACATCGACGCCGGCACTCTCTACCAGTTCATCTTGGAAAAACTGGCGGGCAACGCCGAGGGCGCTCCTCTCGATATGAACGAAGGTCAACCCTCCGCAAACGGCGGTCAACCCTCCACCCTCGACCAGTTCGGTCGTGACCTCACCGCCATGGCCGCTGAGAAAAAACTCGACCCTGTCATCGGTCGGGAAACTGAGATCACCCGCATCATTCAGATTCTCTCCCGCCGCACCAAGAACAACCCCTGCCTCATCGGCGAACCGGGCGTGGGCAAAACGGCGGTGGCCGAAGGCTTGGCTCAGCGCATCACCGACGGCGAGGTGCCCGAAAATCTGATGGATAAAAAGGTCATCGCCCTGGATCTTGCCGCCATGATCGCCGGCGCCAAATATCGGGGCGAGTTCGAAGAACGCATCAAAAAGGTGTTAGAGGAGATCCGCAAAGCGGGCAATATCATCCTGTTTATCGACGAGATCCATACCATCGTCGGTGCCGGCAGTGCCGAAGGCGCCGTCGATGCCGCCAATATCATAAAACCCCCTCTTTCGAGAGGCGAACTGCAGGTCATCGGCGCCACTACGCTGGATGAGTACCGCAAATATATCGAAAAGGACGCCGCCTTAGAGCGCCGCTTCCAGTCGGTCACCGTCGGCGAACCAACTGAGGACGAATCGGTGGAAATTCTCAAAGGTCTGCGTGACCGCTACGAGGCTCACCACAAGGTGAAAATTCTCGACGAGGCCATCGAAGCCGCCGTCCACCTCGCCTCCCGCTATATTGCCGACCGCTTCCTGCCCGATAAGGCCATCGACCTGATGGACGAAGCCGCCTCCCGCATCCGCTTGGCGGGGCTAACCCCCACCCCTCAGATCAAGGAGAAGCAAAACCGTCTGGCCGCCATCGATGCCGAAAAGGAAGAGGCCATCCACAATCAGGAGTTCGAGCG
>JAZQVM010000064.1:0-6952 GCA_045631845.1 Eubacteriales bacterium
CTCCATTCGGTCGAGTGCTAACAATCCAAAAAGGGGTGAATGTGTTGGAACTGGATGAAAGAAAAAAGAAAATACTGCAGGCAGTGATTCGCAACTATCTGGAAACCGGTGAACCGGTGGGCAGCCGAACCATTTCTAAGTATACGGACTTAAACTTAAGTTCAGCAACCATTCGAAATGAGATGGCAGATTTGGAGGAGCTGGGATATATTTTCCAGCCGCATACTTCGGCAGGCCGTATCCCCAGCAATCTGGGCTATAAATACTATGTGGATCAGATCATGGCGGAATTAGCCCCTGATCCCAAACAGGTGGATCGTATCCATCAAATGACCGAAGGGTTCTCCACCCGCCCCGAACGCTTTTTGTCCCAGTGTGCGCATATGGCCGCCGCCTTGACAAATTGTGCCGCCATCTCGGTTCATTCGATCGCCCAGCATCGAAAAATTATTTATTTTGAATGTACTTGTATCGATGAACGCAATATTGCAATTATTGCCGTCATCGGTCGAGATCAAATTAAAACCAGCGTTTTTACCGCCAATACCCCCATCAATATTAATGATGCTACCGTGCTCAACCGCATTTTGAATGTAAATTTAACCGGTATAGAAATTTCTCAGATCTCCCCGTCAATGTTCGATATGATTGAGGGTGAGATTGTCCGATACGTCCCGTCTATGATGGGTATTTCCCACCATATCCGTGCCATTATGGAAGAACTGGTGGACGTGGAAATGGTGGTATGTGGCGAGAGTAATCTCTTGCAGTACCCCGAATTTTATGATATCGGCCGGCTTAAGCAGTTTTATGACATTATTGCCGACCGCCATAATTTCAACAAAATGGTCGTCATGCCGCAGGACGGCAATATTCAGGTGAGTATTGATCCTGAGTTTTTCCCCAACGCATCACTAATTACTGCATCACTGGGGGATAGTGAGAAGGGGAACACTACCATCTCGGTCGTAGGGCCCATGCGCATGAACTATCAGCGTATTCTTTCGGATATGAAATATTTTTCTTATATCGTCTCCAAACTCATGCTTGGCGACGGGCAAGATACAAAGGAGAACTAATCATGGCGAACAAAAAACAAGACACGCCAAACGAAGAGCCTAAGGTAACTAAATTACCTATGGACGAAGAATCGTTTGACGCATTGATCAAGGAAAATGTAAAGATCGGCGAAGAACTGGATGCCGCTTTGGCTGCCGGTGCCGCCGTCAAAAAAGAACTGGACGAGGAAAAAGATCGGTATTTGCGCCTCATGGCCGAATACGATAACTATAAAAAACGTACCCAGCGTGAAAAACAGCAAACCTACAGCGATGCCAAGGCCGATACCTTAACGGCATTTCTGCCCATGATCGATAACCTCAAGCGTGCCGCCGCCAGCCCTGCCGACGACGGTGCCGCTATGAAAAAAGGTGTCGAAATGATACTAAACCAAGCATCGGAAATTTTGACCAACTGCGGTATCGAAGAAATTGAGGCTCTTGGCCAAACCTTTGACCCCATGCTCCACAATGCCGTTCTTCATGTGGATGACGAAAGTTTCGGCGAGCAGGAAGTGGTCGAAGTCTTTGAAACTGGCTATAAAATCGGGGATAAGATCATCCGCCACGCCATGGTCAAAGTAGCAAACTAATAAATTATTGAATTGTATATATGGAGGAATCAATCAATGAGTAAAATTATCGGAATCGACTTAGGTACAACTAACTCTTGCGTCGCCGTTATGGAAGGCGGCGAGGCTGTTGTTATCCCCAACGCCGAAGGTGGCAGAACCATCGCTTCTGTCGTAGCCTTCTCCAAGACCGGCGAGCGTATGGTTGGCCAGATCGCCAAGAACCAGGCCATCACCAACCCCGACAAGACCATCAGCTCCATCAAGCGTGAAATGGGTACCGATCATAAGGTCAATATCGATGGCAAGGATTATAATCCGCAGGAAATCTCGGCCATGATCCTGCAGAAGATCAAGACCACCGCCGAAGCCTATCTTGGCGAAACGGTAGATAAGGCCGTTATCACCGTTCCGGCTTACTTCTCCGACGCTCAGCGTCAAGCCACCAAGGATGCAGGCAAAATTGCCGGCCTGGAAGTGTTGCGCATCATCAATGAGCCCACCGCCGCCGCTCTGGCCTACGGTGTGGACAAGGAAACCGAGCAGAAGATCATGGTTTATGACCTTGGCGGCGGCACCTTCGACGTGTCCATTTTGGATATCGGCGACGGCGTTATCGAAGTTCTGGCCACCTCGGGTAACAACCGTCTTGGCGGCGACGACTTCGACGAGCGTATCGTCAATTGGATGGTCGAGGAGTTCCAGAAGGAGAACGGTATCGATCTTCGTAACGACCGCATGGCCTATCAGAGACTCAAGACCGAAGCCGAAAAGGCTAAGATCGCCCTCTCCGGCGTGGCTTCCACCAATATCAATATGCCTTATATTACGGCAGATGCTACTGGTCCTAAGCATTTGGATATGACCTTGACCCGTGCTAAGTTTAATGAATTGACCGCCGATCTGGTGCAGGCTACTATGGAGCCGGTCAAGCGTGCCATGAGCGATGCCGGGCTCAAACCCTCCGACCTGACCAAAGTTCTTATGGTCGGCGGTTCGACCCGTACCCCCGCCGTCTATGATGCCGTTAAGACGTTTACCGGCACCGATCCCTTCAAGGGTATCAACCCCGACGAGTGCGTGGCCATGGGCGCCGCCATTCAGGGCGGTGTTCTCGGCGGCGAAGTCAAGGGCATCGTTCTGCTCGATGTAACCCCGCTGTCCTTGGGTATCGAAAGCCTCGGCGGTATCAACACCAAGCTCATCGAGCGCAATACCACCATTCCTACCAAGAAGAGCCAGATCTTCTCTACCGCTGCCGATAGCCAGACCTCTGTTGAGGTTCATGTTCTGCAGGGTGAGCGCGATATGGCCGCCGATAATAAGACCCTCGGCCGCTTCCATCTTGATGGCATCCCCGCCGCTCCCCGTGGCGTGCCTCAGATCGAAGTTACCTTCGATATCGATGCTAACGGTATCGTCAACGTTTCGGCCAAAGACCTCGGCACAGGTAAGGAGCAGAAAATCACCATCACCGCTTCTACCAATATGAGCAAGGAAGACGTCGAGCGTGCCGTCAAGGAAGCCGAGCAGTTTGCCGAGGCCGATAAGAAGAACCGCGAGGGCGTTGAGATCCGCAATCAGGCCGAACAGCTCGTCTACCAGTCGGAAAAATCTCTGACCGAACTGGGCGATAAAGTCACCGAAGACGAGAAGAAGAGCGTGCAGGACGAGATCGAAAAGGTCAAGGAAGCCCTCAAGGGTACCGATACCGATGCCATCAAGGCCGCTTCGGAAGAGTTGTCTAAGAAATTCTACGAAATATCGGCTAAACTCTATCAGCAGGCGCAGGCCGAACAACAGGCGCAGGGTGGCGCTACTACGAACGACGACGGCACCGTGAATGGTGACTATGAAGTCGTTGACGATGATAAAAAATAAGTAATATCCGAGGTTTCGCATGGCGGAAAAAAGAGATTATTACGAGGTGCTCGGCGTATCTCGATCGGCTACCGATGACGAGATCCGCAGAGCCTTCCGTAAAAAAGCCAAAGATTGCCACCCCGACCTCCATCCCGGAGATGCGGAGGCAGAACAACAATTTAAGGAATTAAACGAGGCCCATGACGTCCTCTCCGATAAGGACAAACGCCAACGGTACGACCAGTTCGGCTTTGCCGGCGTTGACCCCAACTACGGCGCAGGCCAGCCGGGCGGAGGTTACGGCGGTTTCGGCGGCGGCGACTTTGGAGATATCTTCGGCGACATCTTCGGCGATATCTTCGGCGGCGGCCGTGCCCGCCGCGCCAACCCCAACGCCCCCGTAAGAGGCAAGGACATTTCCATTAACCTGTCGATCGAGTTTAATGAGTCGATTACCGGATGCAAACGCAAGATCCGCTATAAACGGGAAGAAGCCTGCTCTGATTGTAAGGGGAGCGGCTCGGCTTCGGGTACCCGCCATACCTGCCCCACCTGCGGCGGTAGCGGTCAGGTGCGTGTCCAACAGCGCACCATGCTCGGCTCGTTTACCAGTGTCCAGCCCTGCTCCGATTGCGGTGGTACCGGTCATATTATTAAGGATCCCTGCAAGTCCTGCGGCGGTCAAGGCATGGTCGTCGGCGAGCGCACTATTGAAGCTACGATTCCCGCAGGTATTGCTTCCGGCCAGTCCATTAAATTGGCAGGCCAAGGCTCGGCAGGAAAACGTGGCGGCGGCAACGGCGATCTGTATATTACCGTCAATGTCAAACCCCATATTCTGTTTAATCGGCAGGGAAATGATATTTCGTATGACGTCCCGCTAACCCTTTCCCAGGCTGCGGCAGGTTGTACAGTCGAATTGCCTACGGTTGACGGCGATACGGTGAAACAAACCATCCCCGAAGGCACCCAGCATCAAACCGTTTTTCGCATTAAGAATAAGGGTGTGCCCTATGTCAACGGCCGCGGCCGTGGCGATATGTACGTTCGTGTTACCGTGGAGGTACCTAAAGGTCTCTCCCGTAAACAAAAAGAATTGCTGGAAGAGCTGGAAAAAATCTCGGGCGATAAGAACTACGACGCTGTTCGTAAGTTCAAGGATAAAGTCGAAAAAACCAAACAAGCATAAAAATGCGGTGCAGATTTCTGCACCGTATTTCTTTAGATCTGTTCAATCACATCGGCAATACCCTTCATAACTTTGCCGGCAGGGGAGTGCATGAATTTTTTACGCGCGGTTTTTACCGGCCGCGATTGCGACGCAACGCCCATCGCGCACCCCACAACCAATCCTGCCGCCATGCCGAGCATGAACGGAATTTTACTACACATCTCTCATTCACCTCATCTGTAGTATAGCCCGATTCTTGCTTCGTATTTTCTGTATTTTTTTCCATTATCAATTGAAAAACGAATAAAAACCCGCTATAATAAAACTATCCTATACGATTGGAGAAAAGAATTATGGCTCTTGTAAAAGGATTTAAGGGTATGCGCTATACGGCAAAAGCCGGTAATATCGCCGATCTCGTCTGCCCGCCCTATGATATCGTCAGCCCCAAACAACGGGAAGACTTGATTGAACGTAGCCCCTATAATATTATCAATCTGGAACTGCCCGTCGGCGAAAATAAATATGAAACGGCAAGAGATTTATATCAGCAATGGGTTAAGGACGGCATATTGGCGCAAGATACACAGGACAGCATCTATGTCTATGAAATGGCCTTCTCTGTCAACGATATCGCCTACGCGGTAAAGGGCATTTTCTGCGCTGTGCGCTTGGAGGAATTTGAGGATCGTGTGATTCTCCCTCATGAGTTTACCCTGTCTAAAGCAAAAAACGATCGTTTTGAACTGCTCGATACGGCTAAGGCCAGTTTCTCTCAAATCTATACGATGTATACCGACGAGGATCAATCCATCCGTGCCCGTATCGAAAAGGTGAGTGCGGGTACACCCGAGATTGCGTTTACCGATGACGAGGGTGTCACGCATCGCCTGTGGCCGATCACCAACGAAGCGGAAATTGCCGCCTTCACCGAAGCCTTTGAGGATAAACAACTGTTTATTGCCGACGGGCATCATCGCTACGAAACGGCTCTCAATTATCGCAAAAAAATTAAGGCCGAAACGCTCGACTTTAATGAAAATCATCCCTCAAACTTTACCTGCATGTTTTTAGTCGATATGGAGTGTGACGGTCTGGTCGTCTTCCCAACCCACCGTATGCTTAATAATATCGGCACCTTCGATGAGCAGGAAACACTGGAAAAAATTAATAAATATTTTAGCTTCGAGCGTTGTAATGATATAACGAAAATCGAGGAAGAGCTGGCAAGCGGTACCGCCGCCCATTGCCTGGGTCTGTATACCGGTAAGGATTATTATTATCGCCTCAGTTTCCATGATGAGTCACTGGTAAGGGAGATGTTGGCCGATATGTCCGATGCCTTCTGCGATTTGGATGTTACCATCCTCCATACTCTGATCTTGGATAAGATTTTCGGCATCACCAAGTCCGATCTGGCTAAACAGACCAAGATTACCTATACCCGCTCCATTGAAGAAGCCATTGGGCTGGTTAAATCAGGCAAGCAGGAATGTGCTTTCTTCCTCAATCCTACCCGTATCGATCAAATTAAAGATGTCGCTAAAGCAGGGGATAAGATGCCGCAAAAAGCCACCTACTTCTATCCCAAATTGATTACCGGCATGGTTTTTATTAAATTCGACTAAACAGTATTGCATTTGCAAAATGGTTAGTGTATAATTGTTGTAACTGGTAATAAAATTGTCCAAGGAGATTGAAAAATGGATATCAATATGTCAAATCTTATTGAAGTTATCGCCAAAGAGGTGGCCAAGCAGTCGGGCACAGTCGGTGCCTATACCGCTCCCGTATCCAATCGCCCCCTCAATACCTATATCGATCATACCGTGCTGGCGGCCAACACCCCGCTTACCAAGATCGAAAAATGCTGCGCCGAAGCTATCGAGAATAAGTTTGCTTCGGTCTGCTTCAACCCCATCCATGTGAAATATGCCGCCAAGCGTCTGGCCGGCAGCGGCGTCAATGTCTGCACCGTTATCGGCTTCCCCTTGGGTGCCAATACTCCTTTCGTAAAGGCTGTTGAAACGGTCGAGGCCATTGCCAACGGCGCTACCGAGGTTGACATGGTGGTCAATATCGGCGCCATCAAGGATAATAACTGGGATCTCGTAAACGAAGATATCTCCGCCGTCGTTAAGGCCGCCAACGGTACTACCGTTAAGGTCATTATCGAAACCTGCCTGCTCACCGATGAGGAAAAGGTTAAGGTTTCTCAGGCTTGCGTCACCTGCGGCGCCCAGTTTGTTAAGACTTCTACCGGCTTCTCCAAAGTCGGAGGCCAAGCG
>JAZQVM010000065.1:0-15252 GCA_045631845.1 Eubacteriales bacterium
TGCTCAGATGGACGGCGCTATCCTCGTCGTTTCTTCTGCTGACGGCCCGATGCCCCAGACTCGTGAGCACATCCTGCTCGCCCGTCAGGTTGGCGTTCCTTCCATCGTTGTTTTCATGAACAAGGTTGACCAGGTTGACGACGAAGAGCTGCTCGAACTGGTTGAGATGGAAATCCGTGACCTCCTCTCCAGCTACGACTTCCCCGGCGATGATATTCCCATCGTTAAGGGTTCCGCTCTGGCTGCTCTGGAGTGCGCTTCTTCCGATCCTTCCGATGCCGCTTATGCTCCTATCGTTGAGCTGATGGCTCAGGTTGACGCTTACATCCCCACTCCTGACAGAAAGGCTGACATGCCCTTCTTGATGCCTGTTGAGGACGTATTCACCATTCAGGGTCGTGGTACGGTTGTTACCGGTCGTGTTGAGCGCGGCCAGCTCAAGCCCGGCGATGAAGTTGAAATCGTTGGTCTGACCGATGAAATCCGCAAGACTGTTGTTACCTCCATGGAAATGTTCCACAAGGTTCTCGACTATGTTGAGGCCGGTGACAATGCCGGTTGCTTGCTGCGTGGTATTCAGCGTAAGGAAGTTGAGCGTGGCCAGGTTCTGGCTAAGCCCGGCACCATCAAGCCCCACACCAAGTTCAAGGGCAGCGTTTATGTACTGACCAAGGACGAGGGTGGCCGTCATACTCCGTTCTTCAACAACTATCGTCCTCAGTTCTACTTCCGTACAACTGACGTTACCGGTGTTATCAACCTGCCTGAAGATGTTCAGATGTGCCAGGGCGGCGATAACGTTGAGCTGAATGTTGAACTGATCACCCCGATCGCTATCGAGGAAGGTCTGCGCTTCGCTATCCGTGAAGGCGGCCGTACCGTTGGTTCGGGCGTTGTTACTGCTATCAACGAGTAATTTGCCTTACTATTGCAGCAGTGGGGAAACCCACTGCTGCAATTCCAAATTTAATATGTTAAGTCTTCGGGGCGGGGTGTGATTCCCCACCGGCAGTAAAGTCTGCAAGCCTATGGGCATGACACGGTGCGATTCCGTGACCGACGGTATAGTCCGGATGGAAGAAGATTTCCTTAATGCTACCCGCAGACTTTTCGTCGGCGGTTTTTTATTTGCCGAGAAAAGGAGTTATTATGTCTGCAACAAAAACAAAAAATTTAAGAGCACTTGTCGTGACGGCCATTATGGGGGCTGTTGGATTTGTGTTGATGTTTTTGGAGTTCGGCGTGCCGATCGTGCCGTCTTTCATTAAGTTTGACTTTTCCGAATTACCGGCATTGATTGCATCGTTTGCCTATGGGCCTCTTTATGGGGTGGCGGTATGTTTTTTAAAAAATGCCTTGCATTTACTGGTGACCAGTACGGCGGGTGTTGGCGAATTGGCCAATTTTTTGATGGGTATTTTCTTTGTGGTACCGGCAGGGTTGATCTATCGGGCGCATAAAAATCGCAAGTCGGCGCTGATGGGATCACTGGTTGGTGCGGTGGCGATGGGAATTGCCTGTGTGGTTATCAACTATTTTTTGATTTATCCTATTTATTATAAGGTGATGATTCCGGAGACGGTCATTCTGTCATTCTATCAAGCCATATTGCCGAGTATGGACAGCATTTGGAAGTCGCTTTTGATTTTTAATTTGCCGTTTACGACGGTGAAGGGGCTGGTAGATGCGTTGATTTGTTTCCTTATTTATAAAAAACTCAGCCCGATCCTCAAAAAAACTTGACAGAAAGCGACATATCCCGTATACTGTTATAGGAATTGAATATGGATTATCAAGAGTGGCGGAGGGACTGGCCCTGTGAAGCCCGACAACCTGCGGATACGGCAAGGTGTTAAATCCTGCGGACATTTGTCCGATAGATAAGATTTTAAATGCGCTCTTGGTAACAAGAGCGCTTTTTTAAGGAGAAAAAAGGAATGAGAAACTATTTATTTACTTCAGAATCGGTGACCGAAGGTCATCCCGATAAAATTTGCGATCGCATTTCCGACAGCGTATTGGATGCGATGCTGGCACAAGATCCGATGTCCCGTGTGGCTTGTGAGACGGCCATTACCACTGGGCAGGTGCTGGTGATGGGAGAGATTACCTCGGCGGCGCAGGTGGATATTCCGGCCTTGGTGCGTCGTGCCATTACGGATATTGGGTACACTTCCAGTGAATACGGTTTTGATGCGGCGACCTGTGGCATACTGACGGCGCTGGATAAGCAGTCGCCCGATATTGCGCTGGGTGTTGACAAGTCGTTGGAGGCCAAAGAGTCCAACGGGTATGATATTGGTGCGGGAGATCAAGGCATGATGTTTGGTTATGCCTGCAACGAAACGCCGGAACTGATGCCGATGCCGATTTCTTATGCGCACAAGTTGGCTAAGCGTTTGACCGATGTACGCAAGACGGGGGTATTGCCCTATTTGCGTCCCGATGGCAAGACGCAGGTGTCGGTGCGGTATGAGGACGGACATCCTGTTGCCATTGATACCATTGTAGTATCGTCTCAGCATGCGGCCGATGTGGATCTGTCGGAAATTCGTGAGTCGATCATTGAGGAAGTAATCAAGCCGATATTGCCTGAAAAGATGATTGCGGATGCCCGTATTTTGGTTAATCCTACCGGACGGTTTGTGATTGGCGGGCCTTGCGGGGACTCGGGATTGACGGGACGCAAGATTATTGTGGATACCTATGGCGGTATGGGCCGTCACGGCGGCGGTGCTTTCTCGGGCAAGGATGCGACCAAGGTGGATCGTTCTTCGGCCTATGCGGCACGTCGAGTAGCCAAGACGATTGTAAAAGCGGGCTTGGCCGAGCGTTGCGAGGTGCAGTTGGCGTATGCGATTGGTGTGGCTCAGCCGGTTTCGGTATTGGTGGATACCTTTGGTACGGACAAGGTGGATGAGGAGAGATTGACCAAGGCGGTAAAGGCCTGTTTTGATCTTCGTCCGGCGGCCATTATTGAAGAACTGAAATTGCGCTCGCCCATATTTACGCCGCTTTCGTCCTACGGGCACATGGGGCGCGAGGATTTGAATGTAATGTGGGAAGACACATCGAAGGTGCAGGAACTTTTAGAATTATTAAAATAAACATTTCACCCCTTTTCCGCATAGGATAAAAGGGGTGAAAAGTTATGGATCAGATTGGGATCATTATACTTTCATTATTTGCTGCACTTGGGATTGCTTACTTGATTATGCAGATTCGGGAATGGATACTTTGGGGATCGGCGCAGGCGGTGCGTCGCGTGATATTGGAGTTGAACCCCGAGGAGAATGATGCGCTAATCCCCTTTGTAGTGGGGCGGATTGCGGAACAATGCCGAAGCGGGAATGGTCGAGCGCAGATTGTAGTGATTGACAAGGGACTAACGCAGGAGCAGGTGGATGCACTTTTGATTTGTGTGCCCGACCTGCAGATCGAGAAGGAACGGTAGCATGGCGCAACAGGAACAGATACAGGGGACGGTAGCCTCTGTTATATTCAAAAATCAGGAAAACGGATATGCGATCATCGAGGTTAAGACGGCCGATGATGCCATAACTGCCGTGGGGACCATGCCTTACATAACGACGGGGGAGCGCATCACGGCCGTTGGCCGATGGGTGGAGCATCCTAACTACGGAGCTCAGTTTCAGGTAGAGAGTTACGAGAAGGAGCTGCCGACAACGGTGGATGCCATTCGAGCCTATTTAGCGGCAGGAGCCATCAAGGGTGTGGGAGAGAAGACGGCCGACAAATTCATCGAATTATTCGGCGAGCGCACCCTTGAGGTGATCGAAAACGCGCCCGAGCAATTGGCGAGGGTGCGTGGCATTACCGAGGCCAAGGCTAACAAGATCTCGCAGGCTTTTCGGGAGCAGTTTGGGATTCGACGTGTGATTCTTTTTCTGCAACGGTATGGGGTGAGTATATCGGTAGCCTTTGCGGTGTGGAAGTGTTGGGGATGCGCCTCGGAGGATGTGATTCGATGCAATCCATACATTTTATGCGAGATGATTGACGGGGTAAGTTTTGCCGATGCGGATGAGATCGCCTCTCGCATGGAATTTGATAAGAGCAGTCCGCTTCGGATTTCTTCGGCGATGAAATACATTCTGCATCGCAACGCTTATAGTGCGGGGCATACCTTTATTCCCCGTGAGGCGTTGGTACAGATGACAGCACAGCTGCTTGATATGCCCGAATCGGCAATTGAGCGGCGGTTGGATGAACTGATTAAGGATGAGATGTTATATAACCGCCCGATCGGCAACAAGGATGCTGTGTATCTGGAGCGTTACTACAAGGCGGAGCAGTATTGTGCTTGGCGGATGGCTCGGTTGCAGAGTAACGTGCGGCGGTTTACCGAATATCGTCCTGAACATTTGACTCGGGTGGAGAAGAAACTAAATTTGCATTTTAATGAACAGCAGATGAGCGCCATTGATATGGCGGCTCGGAGCGGAGTTATGATACTGACTGGTGGGCCGGGTACGGGAAAGACGACGGCCTTGTCGGGTATTATTGCCTTATATCAGATGTTGGGTGTTAAATATGCATTGGCGGCACCCACGGGACGGGCGGCCAAGCGCATTTCGGAGTTGACGGGGGATGAGGCAAAGACCATTCACCGTATGCTGGAAATGCAATACAGCGGAGATTCCTTGCCTCATTTTGCTAAAAATGAGGACGAGCCGCTTGGGTATGACGCCGTGATCTGTGATGAAGCCTCGATGATTGATGCCGATTTGATGCAGGCGTTATTGCGGGCGTTGCCCGACGGATGTCGGTTGGTATTGGTTGGGGATGCCGATCAGTTACCGCCGGTGGGCCCCGGAAACATGCTGGGGGATATGATTGCATCCGGATTGGTGGATACGGTAGCCCTTTCGCATGTATTCAGGCAGGCCGCTGACTCGCTGATCATTACCAATGCCCATGGCATTCTGAAGGGGGAGTCCTTGCAATTGAAGGGTGAAAATCGGGATGTCTTCTTGCTTAAGGAGACGGGCTCGGTGACGGCGGCACATTTGATTGTGGATCTGGCGGTGCGACGGCTGGTGAATACCTACGGGTATGATCCGCTTTCGGATATTCAGGTGATTTCTCTTTCTAAACTTGGCATCTGCGGCACGGTGAATCTCAATGAGCATTTACGTGCGGCTATTAATCCTCCCTCACCCGACAAAGCGGAAAAGCCGTGGGGGAAACACGGATTCCGTGTGGGGGATAAGGTGATGCAGATACGCAATAACTATGATATTACCTATCGTATGCCAGGCGGCGAACTGGGCGTGGGTATCTTTAACGGAGATATCGGTATCATTCGGTCGATCGATACCTATGCCGAATGTATGGAAATTCAGTTTGACGATAAGACGGCCAACTACCCCTTTACCTGCTTGGAGCAGTTGGATTTTGCTTATGCCATGACGGTGCATAAGAGTCAGGGCAGTGAGTTTAGATGTGTTGTGTTATCGGTGGTGGATTCGCCTCGGAATTTGCTGTACCGTAACCTGCTGTATACGGCGATGACCCGTGCCAAGGAGCGGTTGGTGATTGTAGGTGATCCGGCTAAGATTGACGCTATGATTGAGAACAAGACCAAGACCAAACGGTTTTCGGGGCTTCGTTATATGCTTGAGGATTATGTGGAATGTTAAGACGAATTTGGCGATGGCTTCTTACGTTTTGCTATCCGTCACGGTGTCCCTTTTGCAGTGTTCTTGTAGAAAAAGAAGGGGAGTATTGCAAGGAATGTAAAGAAGAGTTGCCCTATTGCAGCCAATATAAATTGATACCTAACAGTAAACGCCATGATGTATTTTGTGTGCGTGCGCCCTTCTACTATGTTGGGGCTGCCAAGCGGGCGGCCAAGGCGCTCAAGTTTCATCGTCATAAAAGTGCGGCGGTTCATTTTGCTCGGGCCATGGCCGAGATGCAGGTGTCGGGCTTGAGAGAGGCCGATTATGTGACGGCCGTTCCTCTTAGCGCTAAGCGGTATAATAGCCGCGGCTACAATCAAAGTGAGCTGATTGCCCAGCAGTATGCCATGACTAAAGGATTGCCGTATGTATCGGTGATTGAAAAGTGGAAGGATACCCCGAAACAGTCGTTGCAGGTCAGTGCTCGGGCGAGGGCGGCGAATGTTAAGGGATGTTATCGGGTGATTGAGGAACAGGCGGTTAAGGGCAAGACGATGGTGTTGATAGACGATGTATACACCACGGGTGCTACCTTGCGTGAGTGTGCCCGTACCTTACGGAAAGCCGGAGCCAAGTGTGTGATTGGCGTATGCGGTTGTGTTTCGGGTAAAAATAAGCAGACCTAATGGTCTGCTTTTTATTTATTACGGGATTGTATGATTAATAGGATGCCTGTTTTGGTGGATATTACGGCTTCATCGGCAAGGATTTCATTACTGACGCCTAATGGAAATTGCGGGGTCAGAGTGGCGTTTTCAAGCGGATAGGATGTACCGACAAGGGACACGCCTGTGCAATCGCCGCCATAGGCGAAGACCGACAGGGTAAAACCGTCACGGCGGGGGAGTGTTACACGATCACGGCACAGGCATATCTCGGTATCCCGATCGAGGATGCGGGCATGAACGCCGTGATTGAGGGCATAAGCAAGGGTTTGTAGGGAGGCAATCGAATGGTCGAACCGACCGCCCAATCCGCCGATAATGGCAATATCACGGTAGTTTTGCTCAATGGCGTATTTGACGCAGGCCATCAGATCGGTATCATCCTTACGCACGGGCAGGTGGATGGAGGGGCCTTCGAAGGCAGAATTTTTCGAATCGCCGTCTCCGATATACAGATGGGGGCGAATGCCCTCATGCCGTGCCAAATCGAGCCCGGCATCGGCGCAGATGATAACATCATTCGGTTGTAAAGATACGGCTTGATGGATTTGACCTTGGATATAGCCGCAGATAATAACACATCGGTTCACGGTATCACCTCTGATTCCATTATAATCTTTTTTTGCCGATAGGCAAGAGGATTTTTAGTGATTGACTTTTTTGTTTTACCGTGATACCATGATATAGGGTGATACGATGAATGAAAAACTGAAAAATAAAGAGACGGAACAATTGTTTTTGGCCTTGGCGTCCCTCAAAAACGTGGAGGAGATCGAGGCTTTTTTTGACGATTTGTGCACGGTAAACGAAATCAAATCTCTTTCCCAGCGATTAGAGATTGCCAAATTGTTACGCAGTGGCACGCCATACACCGAGATTGTGCGCCGTACCGATTCGAGCACGGCCACCATTACCCGAGTGAACCGTTGTTTGCAATACGGCAGTGACGGGTACACGATGGTATTGGAACGATTGGAAGGTAAGGCATGAGTTATCAGGCGTTGGCCCGCGTGTATGACGGGTTTTTTGAGCAGGAGTATCACGAGAAGATACTGCGTCGGTATCGGCGTATCCTGCAACGGTTCGGCGTTGCCGATGGGAAGATTCTGGATATGGGATGCGGTACCGGACGGCTGGCGTTGGCCTTTGCCCGCCAAGGGGCGCAGGTGTGCGGCGTGGATCCCGATGCCGATATGATTGCTTGTGCCAAAGAAAAGAGCGGAGGCCTGGAGATACAGTGGCAGGTTGGTACCTTGCCGCAAGTAGAAGGTGAGGGTATTTTTGATGCCATTACTGCTTCGTTGGATGTGGTGAATCATATCACGAGAGAAAACGAACTGTTGGACACCTTTTGCGCCGCCCGACGGTTGTTACGGCGGGATGGTGTACTGGTTTTTGATGTAAATACCGAGAAGAAATTCCGAGAGGTATACGGGAATAACAGTTATATTTTTCGTGATATGGGTGCCTTTGCCGCATGGGAAAATGATTATGATGAGCAGCGTCAGCTTTGCCGATTTACGGTGGATGTGTTTACCAAAAAGGGGGAACAGTATGACCGAAAGACGGACATCATCTATGAGCGTATGTATCGGGATTCGCAGATCCGTTTGCTGCTTGGCACGGCGGGGTTCCGTACGGTGATGTGGCAAGGTATGGATCATGGGACAAGACATATCTATATAGCAAAATAAGTACTCCAAACGGAGTACTTATTTTTTTAATATTTAATGGAAAATTCCTGTCCGCTATTGAGTTTAGGAATACAATCCAGTACCTTATCGACATATAGGGAGGATACATAAAAATTACCCTGCCCGTTGGTCTCGATAAAATAGGTGCGTTCGTCGATATAATAGAAGGATACGGTATCGTTTTTCATGCCGGTAGAGGCGTGATAGCGGAAGGTCATGGTGAGAGTAGGTGCGGTGGATGGTTTTTGGGCCACACCAATCAGTTCGGATGTGGTAAGCAGGTCGTAGAAGCGCTCAAAAGCATCTCCGTTGAGAGCGTTATTATCCAGCGTGGCAGAGGTTTTGCCGTTTTCGACCTTGACATGGTAGGTATAACGGTTACCGTCTTGGGTTTGAATGAAGATGCGTTCCACATCGTTGATATCCCGCTCAAACTGATAGGGAGTAACGAAGTCCAGAGCATCAAAGCTCATCAGTTTAAGCTTTTGAGCCAAGATGGAATAGATAATGTTGCCGTTTTCGACATAGACATTGCAAAATCCATCGGTCGGTTCACTGCAATAGATGCGGGTGGGCTGACCTTGATAACTGTACTCAACGACGATGGGTGGATTCGTTAATCCGTACTCGGCCAGACTTTGAGCGTCAATGCCAAGATGTTTAATGGTGGTGGCGGTAAGATTGCATGCCGTTTCCAGATAGGATACGATATTGACATCACGGCCGAGGCCTTGGTAGGGAAATGTCATTTTATACAGATGGTTGCTGTTGTAGTGTACGGGTTCGTCGTCTTCCATGGATATGATATGCAGGTAGGGTTGTCCCTGTTTGGTAATCTTTACATAATCAACCATATAGCCGGTATTGGCCGCAATGGATGTGACCTGTTTGCTGAGCAAACCCTGTTTATCTGACAACACATAGAGCAAATAATCTTCTTCCACGGCATAGACATGGTTACTGCTATCATTCATCACGTAATAGGCGTTTCCGTTGGGCATTTGGCTGCCAACGGTAAGACGAATCTGTTTGCCGTCCATGTCGGTCACGGTTGCTGTTGCCGTAGGGGTGGCGAAGCCGTATTTGGCCGGTTCTTTGACCGAGCGTTCAATGGTATCGTAGGCATAGACCGAGCCTGCGGCGGCACGCATATTGGCTTTTGTCTTGTCGCTTAAGGGGTATTCCTCTAACCCCTCCACCGTCACGCCGTTATCAAAGGTGGCGGTGTAATTGCCGCTATGGTTGGTGACCTCAAGCTTGGCTACCTGTTGTTCTTCCACGGCTACCACCCAGACGGGAGATACGATATTGTTGTCATCATCGCGCGGCAGAAGTCCGACGGTGATGATGGTGGCTACCACCAACAGGATCAGTACGATGCCGGCGATCAGTATGCGTTTGGTCTGCATCATTTGTTCCTCCGACGAATAAAGACATAGGTGCCGATAGCCGCCATGACCAAGGGAATGACAATGGCAAAGATAACGAGAGCGGCAACCTTGGCCGAGTTATCGGGGAAGTCGAGCAGGGAAACCTCCATATTCTTGGGGAAGATGAAGAGTTTGGTACTGTCGGCATCCAAGTAGTTGATGATCTGAGCTATATAGGCGGCGTTGCCTAGTGCCGAGTCTAAATAGGCGTTTTCTATCAATTTATACGAACCGCTGACAACGACGTGGGATTGGACATTGGTGTTTTTGACATAGCGGGTACCCATGGCCATGACCGAACCGGAGTAGGTGGGGTCATTCTGGGGATCCTTTTCGTTGGCCACCTGCGTGGCTTGCTGGGTATAGGGCATGGCGTTAAGCAGGGAAGTGGTGCTGGAATAGTCGCGAGAGGTAAACAGGGTTTGCACCGGTCGCGCCTGTTCGGTCAAGATGCTTAAGGAGTTATACAGAGTGCCGGCGGCATCGATATCGCCGTAGGCCAGCATCATGGAATTATACTGGCTGTCGGTGGAATAGTTGGTGTTATACAGATACCCATCGCCCAATGCCAAACCCCATTCGCCGAGGAACTTCTCGAGGTTGGGCAGTTCGGTCTGCTCGGGGGACATAAAGGCAAAAAGGTTTTTGCCGTACTGCTCATTATTGCTTAGAAAAGATTCGATCTTATTGATCTCCAGTCCCGAAAAATCAGTTTTGGGATTAAAAAGGAAGAGATAATCGGCATCGGCAGGGATATCATTGGCGATCAGGTTGATGGGTTTTACGGTATAATTATTTCCGGTCAGTAAATTCATAAAATCGCCGGGGGTATCTTCCATATGATTGGTGGTATAGTACAATACGGGGAAATCGGTGCGAATTACATAGTCAATGGCATTGGCTATGGTATATTCTACCTTGGATTCGGTGATGGTTTTTCCGCTATCGTCGGTTTCGAACATGGCTTCCATATTGACGATACGGTGATGGGCGGGGTCGTCCTTGAGCCGAACGATGATGTTCGAGGTGGAGAGGGAGGCAGTGGGATACTGCTCTTTGAGGGCCGGATTTTTATCCACGCTCATGAAGGTGGCATCGATATATTCGGAATAGTCGGCCATATTTTCTACCGTTTTGGCAATATTGGCCACATAGATGTTCTGAGAGAAATTGATGCGGTCACGGCAGACGACAATTTCAACCGGCATTTTTACCGTATCGAGCATAGCTTTGCACTCGCCGGTTAACGAGAAGGTCTTTTTTGAAGTAAAGTCCACATGAAAGCTAAACAGGTTGGCCGCAATATTGATGACGATCAGAATGACAACCACAATAGCAATATAGACCCAAGAGGTGAGCTTGTATTTCGACGAGGTTTTCAGTTGCGGTAATTTCATGATAATCCCTCCTTTATGCCCATCTCTTTTTCTCGACCACGCGAATGGTGAGGAAAAGGAACAGTGCCGTAAGGCTTAGGAAATAGACCAAATGCCCGATACTGAGAAGACCTTGAGAAATTTGATTATATTTACTGTCAAGTGCCAGCCAGTAGAGGATATTGGTTACGGTTGTGTTAGGAATATAGGAAATAAAGCTTTCAGCAATATAGAGGAAAAACAGGGAACAGAAGGTGGCGATAGCGGCCACGACCTGACTGTCGGTGAGTGAAGAAATAAAGGTGCCGATGGCAATAAACAGCGCGCCGTAAAGGAGCAGCCCGATCATGCCGCCGATCACAACCGAGAGGCGGATCGAGGAAAAGATCAAAGTGTAAATCGCATAAATAATCGTTGACAGCACGGCCATACCGTAGACTGAAAAGGCGGCCAAAAATTTACCCATAACGATGCTGCCGGCCGAAACGGGTGCTGTTAAAAGCAACACTTCGGTGCGGTTGCGCTTATCGTCGGTCATCAGACGCATGGTTAAAATTACGGTAAAGATAATCAGGTATAAGGGATCGACGGCCTGATAGTAACTTTGCAGGTCGGCCGAGTTTTGGGTTACATTGTTAAAATAGAACAGGATGCCCAAAATAAACATGAAGATGGTGAGGAACACATAGCCCATGGCCGTGAGAAAATAGGATTTCAGTTCTCTTTTATAGATGGCAAACACGGCTTACACCTCACTTTCCCGCGTCAGTTCCAAGAAGATATCTTCCAAGGACATCTCGCTGCTTCGTAATGACAGTAACGGCTTGTCCATGCGGGCCAGGGTGCGGAAGATATCGGCACGCACATCGGTTACGCCGTCGGTTTCTATGTTCAGATCACAGGTATTTGGCTCTTTCTGATCCAGGCAGGTTACGCCCACGATACCCTTGATGCTTTGCAGGGCGGGAGCAATCTCGTCAGCCGGTCCCATGACGCGAACAAGCAGATGATGGGATTGAGAGAGGGCTTTGTAAAGATTTTCGGGTGTGTCATTGGCGATCAGATTGCCTTTATTGATAACCACAATACGGTCACAAACGCTCTGCACCTCGGATAGGATATGGGAGGAGAAGATGACGGTATGGGTCTTTCCGATCATGCGGATGAGGTTGCAAATTTCAATAATTTCCTTGGGATCCAGACCGACGGTGGGCTCATCGAGCACGATCAGTTCGGGATTGTTGATCAGCGCTTGTGCCAAGCCGACACGCTGGCGGTAGCCCTTGGAGAGGTTTTTGATCAGGCGGTCGCGCACATGGGTGATACGAACATGCTCACACACCTCGCTGATCTGGTTGGCTTTGTAGGTTTTGACACCCTTGAGATCGCAGACAAAGGACAGGTATTCCTGCACCGTCATTTCCATATACAGCGGCGGCAGTTCCGGCAGATAGCCGATCTTTTTCTTGGCGGCGATGGGATCGGAAAGAATATCGACCCCGCCGATCAGGACCTGCCCCTCGGTTGAGGATAGGTAGCCTGTCAAAATATTCATGGTTGTGGATTTGCCGGCGCCGTTGGGGCCGAGCAGTCCCAAAACCTGTCCCGATTCGACGGTAAAGGACAGATCGTTGACGGCCAAATGTTTGCCATAGCGTTTGGTTAAATGAGAAACTTCAATCATTTTTGTCACTCCAATTTAGACATTACTTCTATTATAGCAGATAATAAGCATAATTGTATACAAAAATGTTAAAAAATATAAAAATATATCCCTGCTTGGCGGTTGCAATTCCGAGAAAGATAGGATATAATTTATAATGGTGAAACATGATGGAATGGATGTTCGATTATCTTGCAAATATTTTATATAAACTGATTTATTATGCGCCGCTTCTGATCGTTTCGATCACGGTGCATGAGTTTGCTCATGCCAAGATGGCGCAAAAGTTGGGTGATCCGACGGCGGCTATGGCCGGTCGTGTATCGCTCAATCCGTTGCGGCATCTCGATCCGATCGGCAGTTTATGCATGCTGTTTTTTGGGTTTGGCTGGGGCAAGCCTGTGCCGGTGGCGGTTCTTAATTTTAAGAATCCCAAGCGTGGGAGTGCGTTGGTTGCCTTGGCGGGGCCGACGAGTAATCTGATTATGGCCTGCATGTGGGGCTTCTTATTGGGGGTATTGTATCCGATCCTGCCCTATGGCGGTTATTTTCATCAATTACTGGTGATTGCCGTACAGTTAAACTGCGTGCTGTGTGTATTTAATTTGTTGCCGATCACGCCGCTGGACGGATCCCGTATTCTGGCCCTGTTGTTGCCCAATAAAATTTATTACAAAATGCTTCGATATGAGCGTGTGTTCTTTGCAGTACTGGTGGTGCTGATGTTGCTCAATGTTCTTAATCCCGTGATTCAATTCCTGGCCAACGGATTGATGTTGGGCATAGAATATACGGTTGTTGCTTTGGGTGATTTGCTCTACCAAGGCATGGCTTCATTATTGTAAGAAAGGGGATACCGATGGATAAGCCGTCCTTTAAGCTGGAAGTGTTCGAGGGTCCGCTCGATCTTCTGCTTAAACTGATATCCAAGAATAAAATTAATATTTATGATATTCCCATTGCGGTGGTGCTGGATCAGTATTTAGAGAGTATTGATGGGATTGAGCATCTAGATATGGAACAGGCCAGCGAATTTTTGGTGATGGCCGCCTATCTGATGTATATCAAGTCACAAACGCTTTTGCCTCGCCACGAGGAGGAGGAAGAAGATCCTCGGGACAAGCTGGTTCGGATGCTGCTGGAATATAAGCGGTACAAAGAAGCGGCAGGCAAGATGGTCGAACTGTTTAAGAAAAGCGGTGTGCGTGCCGTGCGTGAGCCGATGATCTATAAAACTACACCTGACGGCCCTTATGAAGGTAGCCATACGGTAGAGGAATTGGCCGATGCTTATGCCAATGCGGTGCAAACGGTAAAACGCCGCATGCCACCTCCCATTTCCAATTTCAAGGGCATTGTCAATACCGTCTATACCTCCATTTCTACCCGTGTGGTGTCCATTCTGCGCCGCCTGATTAAGGGCGAGGAGATGACACTCAGTGATGCCTTTAAGGGCTCGGGCAGTCGCTCGGATGTGGTGGCTACCTTCTTGGCGGTACTGGAAATGATCAGTAAGATGCGTATACGGGTGGACGGCGAAGGCGATACCGCCCGCATTTCATTACGAAAGGACAGAAAAGAAAATGAACAATAATCTTTCTTCCGTTTTGGAAAGTTTGCTTTTTGCCTCGGGCAACCCTATCAGTGTCAATCAATTGGCCGAGATCGTGGGCGAGGAATCCAAGACCGTCCGCATGGTGCTATTGGAGCTGGCGCAGGAATATGCCGCGCAGAACCGCGGCTTGGAAATTGTACGGTATGATGATAAGTTTCAGATGATGACGGCGGGTGTCAATGCCCAGTATGTTAAAACCTTGCTGGACAATCGTCGCAATCCGTCTTTGTCGCCGGCGGCGATGGAAGTGTTGTCGGTAGTAGCCTATAACCAGCCGGTCACCCGTGCGTATGTGGAACAGGTGCGTGGTGTGGATTGCTCGGCGGTGATCCATTCCTTAGTGGAAAAGGAACTGATTGAGGAAAAGGGACGCATGGATGCGCCCGGTCGGCCGTTGTTGTACGGTACCACGGTAAATTTTTTGCGTGTCTTTAATATTACATCCCTTTCCGACCTGCCCGAACTGGCGCCGTTGGAAGAAGCGGCGGGTGAAACCTTGCAACAGCAAGAATTACCCTTGCAATCCGAAGAAAAATAGTATATATTATAAATAAAGGGATATCCTACATAAAGAAATAACGAAAGGACAGTGAATAGAATGAGTGAACATCCGATTCAGGGAATCATGGATTCGACTATGCAGAAAATAAAAGAAATGGTAGATGTCAATACCATTGTCGGCGATCCGATGTCAACGCCCGACGGCGCTACCATCATCCCGATCTCCAAGGTGTCCTTTGGTTTTGTATCGGGCGGCAGCGATCTTAACAGTAAGCAGGAAAAACCCAAGGAGCCGTTTGCCGGAGGCAGCGGTGCAGGGATCACCATTAGTCCGGTTGGCTTTATTGTGATCAAGGGCGATGATATCCGCATGCTCCAGATTTCCAATAATCCTACTTCGGTCGATAAACTCATCGACATGGCGCCCGATTTGATCGAGCGCATCAAAGCCCTCTTTACCAAATAACAAAAACCGCTAAGCGTTATGTGAAGGTGTAAGATAAAAGTAGACACAAAAAAGTGTCTACTTTTTCTTATGTGTTAAAATAAGATGGGAGGGAAACAAATGAAGAGTAGAAGATATACAGCAAAAGAGAAAATAGA
>JAZQVM010000066.1:0-13167 GCA_045631845.1 Eubacteriales bacterium
AATGCCTCGGCCGACATAGGAATTGCCTTCTACACGCTCGGCAATCGGTTTATTCTCGTAAATATTCATCGTTATTTCCCTTCCTGTATGATCTGTTTACATACCATTTCGGCCGCCTGCGGCAAAATCTTCCACTCGGCCAACCGCATCACTCGTTTTTGCAAGGTTTCGGGCGTATCGTCTTCCCGAATGGTTACGGCTTTCTGCAGTAAAATCTGTCCGCCGTCGGGAATTTCATTGACAAAATGCACCGTAGCGCCGGTTACCTTGACCCCCTTAGCCAATGCCGCTTCATGCACGCGCAAGCCATAGAAGCCCTGTCCGCAAAAAGACGGGATCAAAGAGGGATGCACATTGATAATCCGATTGGCATAATGCGAGGTGAATCTCTCACTCAAGATGCTCATAAATCCGGCCAGCACGATCAGATCAATCTTTTCGTCATCGAGCAGAGCGATCAGCTTCTCCTCAAAGGCATCCTGCCCACCGCACGCCTTCTTTGTCAATGTTACGGCCTTGATATCGGCCTTTTCGGCTCTTGTCAAGGCATAAGCTCCGCTCACGTTCGATACCACCAAGGCAATCTCACCGCTGGTAATGATGCCTTTTTGCACAGCGCCGATCAGCGCCTGCAAATTGGTACCGCCGCCGGAAACCAACACCGCAATCCTTGCTTTATCCTTCATTCTATACTCCTTAGCGAATGATGATCTTCTCATCCGACTCGATAATATCGCCGATCACATAGGCATCCTCGCCCTGCTCACGCAGAATGGCAAGCGCCGTATCTACATCTTCTTTAGCCACGACAACGCTCATGCCAACACCCATGTTAAAGGTATTAAACATATCACGACGGCTGATATTGCCCGTCTTGGCAATCAGATCAAAAATAGGCAGAACCTTTACATCCGCCTCGGTGATGCGAGCACCCAAACCTTCGGGAATACTCCGAGGAATATTCTCATAGAAACCGCCGCCGGTGATATGGGAAATACCCTTTACCGCAACCTTTTCAAGCAGAGCCAGAATGGGCTTTACATAAATGCGGGTCGGAGTCAGCAGGGTTTCGCCAATCGACTTGCCGCCAAGCTCAGCTACGGGGCTCTTCAGGTCAGCATTCTCCACATCGAAAACCTTACGAACCAGCGAGAAACCGTTGGAATGAACACCGCTGGAAGGCAGAGCAATCACCACATCGCCAGCCTTCATGGTCTTGTTATCAATGATCTTGGATTTGTCTACAATACCGGTGCAATAACCGGCCAGATCGTACTCATCCACAGGATAAAATCCGGGCATTTCAGCCGTTTCGCCACCAATCAGAGCGGCACCCGACTGTACGCAACCGTCGCAAACACCCTTAACGATATCGGCAATGCGCTCAGGGATATTCTTGCCGCAAGCAATATAGTCCAAGAAGAACAAGGGCTTGGCTCCGGCGCAAATGATGTCATTGACACACATAGCCACGCAGTCAATACCCACTGTGTCATGCTTGTCCATCAAGAATGCGATTTTCAGCTTGGTACCAACACCATCGGTACCGCTGACCAAAACCGGTTTAGTAATACCGGTCATGTCCAGTTCAAATAAACCGCCAAAACCGCCGACATCCGAGCACACCCCCGAAGTCATGGTAGTGGCGATATGTTTTTTCATAAGTTCTACTGCGCGGTATCCTGCCGTAATATCGACACCGGCCGCCGCATAACTGTCAGATTTCGATTGCATATTCATAATTTATTCCTTTCCGTTCCAGCAATAGGTGCACAGATCACAAGGCTCCAGCCCTATCGCCTCAATAATTCCGTCAAGCGATTGAAATTCCAGGGATGCCAAATGCAATTCCTTACAAATCACATCTCTTAATTTTTTACCACGTTCGGTCGAAGAATTGCTATATTCATCAATATGATTAAGCCCTTCTTCCCCTTCCAGTTCAGTAATCACGCGCCGTGCAATCAACTCCATGGGACTTGTCGCACGGGAGAAGTTCAAGAACTTACAACTATACATAATGGGCGGACAGGCCGAACGCATATGCACCGCCTTAGCTCCGTTATCATACAAAAACTCTACCGTTTCCCGCAACTGTGTACCGCGAACAATCGAATCGTCCACAAATAACAGCCCCTTATCCTGTATCAACTCGTGCACAGGAATCTGCTTCATCTTAGCTACCCGATTGCGCTCCGCCTGTTTGGTAGGGGTAAAACTTCTGGACCATGTGGGGGTATACTTAATAAAGGCACGGGCAAAGGGAATCCCGCTCTCATTGGCATAACCGATCGCGTGGGGCGTTCCCGAATCAGGCACCCCGCCAACATAGTCCACACCCTCGGTGTTGCCTAATGCCTTATCGTTACGAGCCATGATCTGCCCGTTACGATACCGCATCATCTCCACGTTAACCCCTTCATAGGTCGAGGTCGGATATCCGTAATAACTCCACAGGAACGAACAGATCCGCTTCTTCTTTCCAGGCGCCTGCAGTTGACGCATGCTGTCACTGGTCAGCTCCACGATCTCTCCGGGGCCCAGTTCCTTTTCATCTTCATATCCCAATTTCTTATAGGCAAAAGACTCAAAAGATACGCAGTATCCATCTTCACGCTTACCGATAAGCATCGGCAGACGTCCTACCTTATCACGGGCGGCAATAATCGAACCGGTATCGGTCAAAATCAGAACCGCCGCCGTGCCTTCCACAATATCCTGCACAAAGCGAATACCGGCAGCAAAATCCTTTTTCTGACTGATGAGCGAGGCAACCAACTCGGTCGCATTCACCCGACCGCCCGTCATGGCGTCAAAATGCCCACCATCTTCCAGATAGGTGTCAATCAATTCCTGCGCATTGTTTACCGTACCGATCACACAAATCGCAAAGGTACCCATGCCCGAACGGATCAAAAGCGGCTGCGGATCATAATCACTGATACAACCGATAGCGGCCGTACCACTCATATCCTCAAATACATGTTCAAATTTTGTGCGGAAAGGAGATTTTGCAATGTTATGAATCTCCCGCTGCAGTCCGATCTCCTTGTCATATGCCGCCATACCGCCACGGCGGGTGCCAAGATGCGAATGATAGTCCGTCCCGAAAAAGACATCCTCTACCGCATCCCCTCGGCAGACTGCACCAAAATATCCACCCATGGTATTGCCTCCGGATTTATTCGCCTAAAATACGCTTCATCATTTCCTGATAAGCATCTTCCACATTACCCAAATCTCTGCGGAAACGATCCTTATCCAGTTTCTCATGAGTATCGCTGTCCCAGAAACGGCAGGTGTCAGGCGAAATCTCATCAGCCAACACAATCGTTCCGTCAGACAGACGGCCAAACTCCAGTTTAAAGTCAACCAGATCCACATTGAGGTTCTTAAAGAATTTCTTCATCACCTCGTTGGTTTTGAACGCCATGTTCTTGATGGTCTCAATCTCAGCCTTGGTGGCCAAACCGAGAGCCAAAGCATGATAATCGTTGATCAGCGGATCGCCCAGATCATCATTCTTATAAGAAAACTCAATGGTCGGCTCGGCAAAAACAATGCCCTCTTCTACACCATAGCGCTTGGCAAAAGAACCGGCCGAAATGTTACGGATAATAACCTCCAGCGGAACAATGGTAACCTTCTTAACCAAGGTATCACGCTCGGAAAGTTCCTCAACAAAATGGGTAGGAATGCCCTCTTTTTCCAACTGCTGCATCATATAGTTGGTTACACGGTTGTTGATCGCACCCTTACCAGCAATCGTGCCCTTCTTCAGTCCGTTAAATGCTGTAGCATCATCCTTATAAGATACCAATAATACCTCAGGCATATCGGTCGCATACACACGCTTGGCTTTTCCTTCGTACAACATTTCCTTCTTTTCCATGATCATTCTCCTTTATTCTCAATTATATTTAGCAGTAATAACAGCGTCCTTCTCAAGGACCTTCTTAGCATCAGCCACACGCTTGGCATCCAGCTTGGCCGCAAGCTCCGCATCTTCAACCGCAAGGATCTGCGCCGCCAACAGCGCCGCATTCACACCGCCATTGATGGCTACCGTCGCTACCGGAATACCGGGCGGCATCTGAACGGTGGATAAGAGAGCATCCATGCCGTCCAGGTTGGACGATTTACAAGGGATACCGATAACCGGCAAAGTGGTATTGGCCGCTACAGCCCCCGCCAAATGTGCCGCCATACCGGCCGCCGCAATCATAACACCAAATCCATTGGCACGGGCGTTTACCGAAAATTCGCGAGCCTGTTCGGGCGTACGATGCGCCGAATATACATGAACTTCAAACGGGATACCGAGAGCAGCCAAAGTGTCGGTTGCCTTCTCAATGATCGGCAAATCACTGTCGCTTCCCATTACAATTCCTACTTTTTTCATGGGCTTTTCCTCCAAAAAACAATAAAAAGGGCGCACTAATCTCATCCAAGAAAAGTGCGCCCAGACGGTCGGCATTTACACTCGTTTTCTGATCCTCTGTGGTGCTCCACAAAACTTCCGTCAGTCACAAAAAACGACTAATTTTTCACAATGATTAGTATACAACGAAAGCCAATCACTGTCAAGACACACTCATGTAAACAATTTATTTTTTTGTTTATTTCAGTGCCGTGCTTTTCTCCTTCTGAATAACGTCGTGAGCACCGCCCTCAACAATACTGGTAGCACTTACCAAGGTCAGCTTCGCCTTCTGCTGCAATTCAGAAATGGACAACGCACCGCAGTTGCACATGGTCGAGCGCACCTTACTCAAAGACAGGGCCACATTATCCTTCAATGTACCGGCATAGGGCACATAGGAATCGACACCCTCCTCAAAGGAAAGCTTCTTGTCACCGCCCAGATCGTAACGCATCCAGTTACGGGCACGGTTGGAACCTTCACCCCAGTATTCCTTGTAATAGGTGCCACCGATATTGACCTTATTGGTCGGGCTCTCGTCAAAACGGGCAAAATAACGACCCAGCATCACAAAATCCGCACCCATGGCCAACGCCAAGGTAATATGGTGATCGTATACAATACCGCCATCCGAGCAAACCGGAACATAAATACCGGTTTCTTCGAAATAACGATCTCTCTCCGCACAAACTTCAATCAGCGCCGTAGCCTGTCCACGGCCAATACCCTTGGTCTCTCGGGTAATGCAGATGGAACCGCCGCCGATACCAACCTTGATAAAGTCAGCACCGCAATCAGCCAGGAAACGGAAGCCCTCGGCATCCACAACATTACCGGCACCAACTTTGACCGAATCGCCGTAATGCTCACGAATCCACTCAATGGTAAGCTTCTGCCACTCGGAGAAACCTTCCGAAGAGTCGATACACAGAACATCGGCACCCGCCTCTACCAAAGCCGGAACACGCTCGGCATAGTCACGGGTATTGATACCCGCACCTACTACATAGCGCTTGGAGGCATCCAGCAGCTCGTTGGGGTTCTGCTTGTGCATATCATAGTCCTTACGGAATACCATGTAGCACAGCTTGCCGTCATCGCTTACGATGGGCAAAGAATTAAGCTTGTGATCCCAAATAATATCATTGGCCTCTTTCAGGGTTGTCCCCTCTTTGGCCCAGATCAGTTTGTCAAAGGGAGTCATAAAGGTTTCCACCTTCAGATCGGGAGACATACGGCTGACACGGTAATCTCTGCCGGTCACGATACCCACCAGTTTACCGTCGGCCGTTCCGTCCTCGGTTACGGCAATGGTGGAATGTCCCGTTTCCTTGGTCAGCGCAATAACGTCAGCCAAAGTAGCATCGGGACGAATATTGGAATCGCTCTTAACAAAACCGGCCTTATAGCCCTTGGCGCGACGCACCATAGCCGCTTCATCTTCTACCGTCTGCGAACCGTAGATAAAGGCCACGCCGCCTTCGGTCGCCAACGCTACCGCCAAACGGTCACCCGATACCGACTGCATGATGGCCGACACCATCGGGATGTTCATGGTAATGGCCGACTGTTCGCCTTTTTTATAACGCACTAAAGGCGTTTTGAGCGAAACATTCGCCGGAATGCATTCACTGGAGGAATATCCGGGAATTAAAAGATATTCATTAAAAGTATGGGAGGGTTCATTAATAAAAATAGCCATGTCGTTTCTTCCTTTCTCAGTTTCCGGCTTTTGCTTCACAATAAATGCAACGGTATACGTTGTTTTCCGAATCGGTCAAGCGAAATACCTGATCCAGTTCCTGCTCTACCGTTGTGATACAACGGGGGTTTTTACAATGAATCACATTAGTCAGCACCTTAGGCATCTCAATGCTCTTCTTCTCTACCAATTCCCCATTGGCTATGATATTCACCGTAGCCTTTGGATCTACATACCCGATCACATCTAAATTCAGGGGAATATCGGCATCAATCTTAATAATGTCCTTCTTGCCCATCTTCTTGCTGTTAACATTCATGATCATGGCAACTGGACAGCCCAATTGTCCTAATCCCAACAGTTCATACAACTGCATGCCTCGGCCGGCGGTAATGTGGTCAATGACCACACCGTTGGTAATCGAATCTATATTCATCGTTTCGCCTCCTCCAGCAGTTTGAGAATCAGGGCCATACGCATATATTTTCCGTTGAGTACCTGCTTAAAGTAGCAAGCTCTCGGATCCTTATCAATCGCCACGCTGATCTCGTTTACACGGGGCAGCGGATGCAAAATACTCAAATCCGCTTTGGCATTGGTAAGCTTGGGCGGATCCAAAATATAACTGTCCTTCAATCTCAGATATTCTTCCTCATTGAAGAAACGCTCCTGCTGAACACGAGTCATATACAACACATCCAGTTCCGGCATAGCCGATTCCAGATCGCGTGTTTCCTTATACTCAATGTGGCATTTATCCAATATGTCGGTCTTCACATAATCGGGCAGACGCAACTCATCAGGCGAAATCAGCACAATTTTAACATTCTCATAACGAGACAGCGCATTAATCAGCGAATGCACCGTTCTGCCAAACTTCAAGTCCCCGCAAAAACCAACCGTAATATTGTCCAGTCTACCCTTTTCCCGATAGATGGTCAACAGGTCGGCCAAGGTCTGGGTCGGGTGATTATGCCCACCGTCACCGGCGTTGATTACCGGAATGGAGGCATTGATCGATGCCACATACGGCGCACCCTCTTTGGGATGGCGCATGGCAATAATATCGGCATAGCAGCTGATAACCTTAGCGGTATCGGCCACGCTCTCGCCCTTAGAGGCCGACGAACTGCTGGCCTCGGAGAAACCGATTACATTACCGCCCAACTCCATCATTGCCGCCTCAAAACTCAGGCGGGTACGGGTCGATGGCTCAAAAAACAAGGTGGCAAGTTTTTTGCCTTCACACTTGTGAGCATACTTAGCAGGATTGGCAATAATGTCCTGCGCCGTAGTGAGCAGTTCTTCAATCTCTACCGTTGAGAGATCCAAAATATCAATCAGGCTTCTCATGCCTTTGCCCCCTTGCCAATCCAGCTTTCATCCGAAGGATTGTTACGGAAAGCAATCAAACGCTGCACATCTTCGGGCTTGATATATCCCTCGTCTGCCGCTACCTGAGCAATAACATCAAAGTTGGTCAGCGAAACGTTTTTAACGTTAGCCGCCGCCAAACGGTCGATACCCTTCTGCATACCGTAGGTAAAGATGCTGACAACGCCAAGCACCTCAGCCCCTGCCTCACGCAGAACATTCACAACTTCAATAACACTGCCGCCGGTCGAGATCAAGTCTTCGACAACAACAACCTTCTGACCCGGCTCCAAACGCCCCTCAATCTGGTTCTGACGACCGTGATCCTTAGCGCCGGAGCGAACATACCCCATCGGCATATCCAGCAGATGAGCCGTAATAGCCGCATGAGCAATACCGGCAGTGGAAGTACCCATCAGCACTTCAGCCTGCGGATAATGCTCCTTAATCAGCTTGGCCAAGCCGTTTTCTACATCGTTACGCACCTGCGGCGCCGTCAGCGTCAAGCGGTTATCGCAATACACGGGGCTCTTAATGCCGCTGGCCCAAGTAAAGGGCTCCTCAGGTCTGAAGAAGACTGCACGAATCGAAAGAAGATCTTTAGCAATTATCTTTTCCATTTCATTCACCTCAATCTACAAATTCCGCAACACAACGTTTATAAGCCGCAACCGGATCTTCCGCCGCCGTAATTGGACGGCCCACTACAATGTAGTCCGATCCAATCTTCTTGGCCTGTTCGGGGGTCATGACACGCTTCTGATCGCCGATCTCGCCGTCAGCAAAGCGCACACCGGGGGTCACCGTCAAGAAATCCTTGCCGCACACCTCATGAACCTTACCGGCCTCAAGCGGAGAACAGACAACACCGTCAAGTCCAGCCTTAGCCGCATTATGAGCATAATGCATCACCACTTGATCGATCGGCTCTTTGATCCACAGATCCTCTTCCATGCTCTCCTGGTCGGTCGAGGTCAACTGTGTCACAGCAATCAGCAAAGGACGAGTCCCGTCGGGACGGGTCAACCCTTCCAGTGCCGCCTCCATCATACGTACCGTACCGGCCGCATGCAGATTACAAAGGACCACGTCCAGATTGGAAAGAACCGCCATCGACTTTTTCACCGTATTGGGGATATCGTGAAGCTTCAGATCCAAGAAAATCTTGTGTCCTCTCTTCTTAATCTCCTTTACAATTGCAGGTCCTTCGGCATAGAACAGTTCCATACCGATCTTAACAAAGGGTTTTACATCGGTAAACTGATCCAGAAAGGCAAATGTTTTTTCCGCACTGGAAAAATCACAAGCAATAATGACATCTCTTCCCATCAGTGTGCTCCTCCTATTATATCTTTCAAATTTGTAATACGATATTTATCCATGACCGCCGGCAAATTCCGTATAATATCTCGGCAAATGTAAGGATCCACCAGATTGGCCGCCCCAACTTCTACCGCCGTAGCACCGGCCAGCATCATTTCAATCACATCCTCAGCGCTCGATACGCCGCCCATGCCAACCACAGGGACCTTCACCGCCTGCGACACCTGATACACCATGCGGAGCGCCACAGGGAAAATCGCCGCGCCGGAAAATCCGCCCATCTTATTGGCAATCACCGGCTTTTTCGTACGAAGATCAATCCGCATACCCAGCAAAGTATTGATCAAACTGATGCCATCCGCACCCGCTTCTTCACAGGCCTTGGCAATGGCCACAATATCGGTCACATTCGGCGATAACTTAATGATAATCGGCTTATCGGTCACCTTTCGTACAGCCGCCGTCACCTGCGCCGCCGCTTTCGGATCGGTGCCAAAACTCATACCGCCGCCGTGAACGTTGGGACAACTGACGTTGACCTCCAACCATCCCACCTGCTCACAAGCCGACAGTTTCTCACACGTGTAAGCATAATCTTCAACCGAAAATCCGCTGACATTGGCCATAACTTTTTTGTTAAAACACTCGGCCAATCTCGGCAGTTCTTTCTCAATTACCGCATCCACACCGGGATTCTGCAACCCTACCGCATTGATCATGCCCGCCGGACACTCGGCAATACGCGGAGTCGGATTCCCAAACCGAGGATCCTTGGTCGTTCCCTTAAACGAGAATGTACCCAGCATATTGATATCGTACAGTTCGGCAAATTCATACCCGTAACCAAATGTGCCGCTGGCGGGAATGATGGGATTATCCAGTTCAATACCGCAAAGATTTACCTTCATTTCTCCCATAAGATCTCCCCCTTTGTCAGCACAGGCCCGTCTTTACAGATGCGCTTGTAACCGGTCACCGTCTTGCAAGAGCAACCCATGCAAGCACCAAACCCACATCCCATGCGCTCCTCAAAACTAAACTGACCGTCAGTCGTTGCCGCTCGGTAAATCGCCTTTAACATCGGCTCAGGACCACAGGTGTAAAAATACGAGTAGTCCATATCGACCATGGCATCGGTAACAAACCCCTTGACCCCATACGAACCGTCAACCGTCGTCACCGTCACCTGAGCCCCTAAATCGGCAAACTCTTTCTCGTAAAATATCTCATCCTTGGTATTAAACCCAAGAATCACCTGCACCATTTTCCCCTGCTCAATCAACTCTTTGGCAAGCAGATACATCGGCGGCACACCGACACCGCCACCGATCAGCAACGGTTTCTCGCCGGCCACCGTCAAATCATAGCCATTCCCAAGCCCCGTCAGCACATCCAGTTCCCCGTCCGTCATCCGGCTCATCTGCTCGGTTCCTTTGCCGACAACCTTGTAGATAATGGTCACCCCATCGGCATCCACATCGCATACTGAGATCGGTCGCCGCAGGTAGTTCCCTTCCAGCTTAATATTGATAAACTGGCCGGGCACCGTAATGTCCGATACATCACCGCAAAGCCGCATCCGATACACGTTGGATGTCAACGGTGTGTTCTCTGTAATTTTAAAAATTCCTTGTTTCATGATCCGTCCTTATGCATCAATGGTAGAAATCGTAAGCGTCGTTTCTTCCAAAACATCCAGCAATACCCGCACCGTATCCAGCGCCGTGAACATGGTCACATTGTTCTCGGTCGCGCAACGGCGAATCTGATGTCCGTCACTCTCAGTGCCGGAGGACTGAATATCTCTGGTGTTGATTACGTAAGCAATATGCCCCTGCCGAATGGCATCGGGAATCTCATTGGCATCATCGCTGATCTTGGCCAGCACATGAGTACGAATCCCGTTCTCCTTGAGGAACTTCGCCGTACCCTCGGTCGCCTGAATGTTAAAGCCGAGATTGTAGAACCGACGAATCAGCGGCAATGCTTCATCCTTGTCCTTATCGGCAATCGTGGCAAATACCGTACCGTAGTTCTGCAAATGCATACCCGAAGCCTGCAACGCCTTGTAAAGAGCACGGTTGAGCTTGTCGTCATACCCAATCGCCTCACCCGTCGACTTCATTTCGGGCGACAAATAGGCATCCAACCCACGAATCTTGTTAAAGGAGAACACGGGAACTTTAACATACCATCTCTTCTTCTCGTCGGGATAGATATCGAAAATCCCCTGCTCTTTCAAGGTCTTACCCAGAATAACCTCGGTAGCAATGTCAGCCAAGCTATATCCCGTCGCCTTCGACAGGAACGGCACCGTTCTCGACGAACGGGGATTAACCTCAATGATATATACATCATCCTTATCGTCAACAATAAACTGAATGTTGTAAAGACCGATAATGCCAATACCCAAGCCCAATTTCTTGGCATACTGCAGAATAATACCCTTGACCTTATCGGAAATACTGAAGGTCGGATATACGCTGATCGAGTCACCACTGTGAATACCCGTACGCTCAACCAACTCCATGATGCCGGGCACAAACACATCATGCCCGTCACAGATGGCATCCACCTCAACCTCTTTGCCTTGAATATACTTGTCAACCAAAACCGGCTTATCTACATCAATTTCAACCGCCGTCTTCAGATAATGCCGCAACTGCTCCTCATTGGCCACAATCTGCATGGCACGGCCACCCAGCACGAAGCTCGGACGTACCAGCACCGGATACCCGATCTGCGCCGCCGCCGCAATGCCGTCTTCAATCTTGGTTACCGCCTTACCCTGCGGCTGCGGAATATTGAGTTCTTCCAAAATCTTTTCAAAGCGATCACGGTTCTCGGCACGATCAATCGCTTCACAATCGGTACCGATAATGGTAACACCACGAGCCATAAGCGGTTCGGCCAAGTTAATGGCCGTCTGTCCACCAAGCGAAGCTACCACGCCTTCCGGTTGCTCGAAATCAATGATGTTCATGACATCTTCGGGGGTCAACGGCTCAAAGTAAAGCTTGTCCGCCGTCGTGTAGTCGGTCGAAACGGTTTCGGGGTTATTGTTGATGATGATGGCTTCATAGCCCGAATTTTTGATCGTCTGCACCGCATGAACAGTAGAATAGTCAAATTCTACACCCTGTCCAATACGAATCGGACCCGCACCAAGCACCACAATCTTCTTCTTGTCGGTCAGACGAGAATCATTCTCACCCATGTAAGACGAGTAGAGATAAGCAATATATTTACCCGTGTGCATGGTATCTACCATGCGGAAGACCGGCACAATGCCCGCCGCCTTGCGTTGCTGATATACATCCAGTTCACGGACATTCCACAAGCGGGCAATCACCGTATCGGCAAATCCCAGCTGCTTGGCCGCACGTAGGGCCGTTTCATCGCCAACCTTGCCGCGCAGGATCTCTTCCATATCCACAATGCGCTTCATGCACTCTAAGAACAGTTCGGTGATCTTGGTTACCTCATGCAGTTCCTTAATCGAAACACCCATGCGCAACAGCTGTGCAATGGCAAAAATGTTATCGGCCTTGTATTCACCCAGATAATCAATCAATTCATCCTTGGACATCTCATCAAACTTAGCCAGATAAATGTGATCAACACCCGTTTCAAGAGAACGAATCGACTTAAGGAAGCATTCATCCAAAGTCGAACCGATACCCATAACCTCACCCGTCGCCTTCATCTGGGTGCCCAAGGTATTGGGCGCCGAGGTGAACTTATCAAACGGGAAACGAGGGAATTTAGCCACAATATAATCCAGATTCGGCTCGATCGCCGCCGTACCACCGGCTACCGGAATATCCTCCAGCGCCATACCCAGCGCAATCTTGGCCGTTACCCGCGCAATCGGGTAGCCGCTGGCCTTGGAAGCCAACGCCGACGAACGGGATACACGAGGATTAACCTCAATCAGGTAATACTCACTCGATTCGGGATTCAGAGCAAATTGCACGTTGCATCCACCCTCGATCTTGAGTTCGCGAATGATCTTAATCGCACTGTCATTGAGCATCTTCAGATCATGCTCATTGAGCGAAAGGATGGGCGCCACTACAATCGAGTCACCGGTATGCACGCCAACCGGATCTACGTTCTCCATACCACAAATGGTAATAGCATGATCGTTCGAGTCACGCATAACCTCAAACTCAATCTCTTTATATCCCTTTACACTCTTCTCAATCAATACCTGATGCACCGGAGAAAGTTTGAATGCATTAATACCAATCTCAACGAGTTCTTCTTCGTTATAGGCAAAGCCGCCGCCCGTACCGCCGAGGGTAAAAGCAGGACGAAGAACGACGGGATAACCGATGGACAA